>CAYJNB010000177.1:0-4717 GCA_964371205.1 uncultured Treponemataceae bacterium | reverse complement strand
TTCGATGGGTCGGGGTAAAGATGCAGCTGATTCATACAAAAAAGCATTCGAATGTTGTAATAAGGCTCTTGAATTAGATCCCGATAACGACGATGCCTATATATTAAAAAACAATGCGATACAAAATCTATTTTAGGAATGCTGTTTTCTTGACAAAAATACTGATTTGTATGTACAGTAATGATTAATGGAAAAGCTTTTTGAATCCTACAACACCATTTTTATTCTCGGGCCGACTGCATGCGGTAAAACTCCAATGGCGGTAAGATTAGCGCATGAGTGTAATGCAGAGATTATTTCAGCTGATTCACGGCAAGTGTATCGCGGACTGGACCTCGGCTCAGGTAAGGATTTAAATGAATATACGTTTACCACAGGCGAGGGCGAAAACCACATTCCGTATCACTTAATTGATGTTGCAGACCTTTCTCAAGAATATAGTGTGTTTAATTATCAGCAAGATTTTTACCGGATATTTCCAAGCATAGTCGAAAGAGATAAAAACGTAGTTGTATGCGGTGGAACAGGCATGTACTTAGATGCTGTTTTACGTGGGTATGATTTGGTGGAAGTGCCAACAAATTTTGAACTACGCAAGGAGCTAGAAGGCTCTTCTATGGAAGCACTCGCTGCATACTTGCAAAGGCTCAAAGGTGACCTACACAACGACACGGATATAACTGAGCGGCACCGCCTTTTGCGAGCGATAGAAATTGAAGTATATACGCAAAGCACCGAAGCGCAAGTAAAGCGTGCAAATATGCCTCCACGCCCCGAAATTCGGCCTCTGGTGCTCGGTATTACCTTTCCCCGAGATATTCTTCGAAAGCGCATAACAAAGCGCCTCAGAGAGCGTTTTAAGGAAGGTATGATAGGAGAGGTAGAAGCCTTGCATACTGCTGGTTCTAGCTGGGAGCGACTCGAGAGACTCGGCCTCGAATACCGATTTATAGCAGAATTTATTCAGGGTAAAATTAAATCGCAAGACGAGCTTTTTAGCAGTTTGAATATTGCAATTGGACAGTTTGCAAAACGCCAAGAAACATGGTTTAGAGGTATGCAAAAAAAAGGTGTTACTATCGAATGGATTCCCGCAGAACACTTGCAATCAAACGATATAGATGAACGCTATGCTGCTGTAAGTCGATACCTGCATGAACGCTTTTAGCAAATATCTTTCAAAACATACTCAAAAATCTCAGAGTTATTTTTCTCAGTTTTCTCGTTTAGCTTTTGACAAAAGTACAAATGATTTTAGAGAAGGTGAGTGCGATATTGCTGTTGTTATTCCTGCCCTGGCTGAAAGGGAGTACATTCAAAAAACAATTGAATCCTTATTTGCTTCATACACCTGTATGAAAAATAACACAACTTACACCATACGAGTGGGTATTATAGTTGTAGTAAACAATAAAAAATCACACACCAACGAAATAAAACAAAACAATGCAGATACAATTGCCTTACTCAACGACCTAGCAAAGCAGTTTTTCGATGAAGATTTTTTGCTATATGTAGGGGATTGTACCGCCGGAGATTTTTGTATTCCGGAGCGTGAAGGTGTAGGCTTGGTGCGGAAAATTGGAATGGATTTTGCACTTACATTGAATGCAAAAATGCTGTGCTGTTTTGATGCAGATACTCTATGTGACACACAATATTTTACAGAGATTGCAAAACATCTTGAGCTCACCGTAGATGGCGAAGTTAGTGAAACACAAAAATTTTTTGCTGCTGTAGCAGATTTTACCCATCAAAAAGCAGAGAGTGAATCTTTACAAATTGCAATTGATATGTACGAAAATTACCTAAAGACTCATAGTAAAAAACTCCAAGAATGTGGAACGCCTTTTTATCCCGTTGCTCTTGGTCCTACGCTTGTATGTAATGCAACAGCTTATACTGCTATTGGAGGAATGAATTGTAGGGTAGCTGGAGAAGATTTTTACTTTTTGCAAAAGCTTATAAAAACATCGCCTAATATGAAAATCCCTACCTTAAAAACAGTGGTATATCCTAACTCAAGAGTATCTGATAGAACTCTGTTTGGCACAGGGCAAACATTAAATGATTTTCAAATAAATAACAAAAAATTGAATAAATATACATTTTCTGGTGATTCTTACAAAGTACTAAAGGCATTCATTGATTTAATAGAAACTGTATATTTATGCACAAACAACAGTAGTTCTAGTGAAATATGTATACAAAATAATACATTATTAGAAAAATTAAAAGCAATAGATGGTAAATTGTGTGATTTTTTATACAATGAAGACTTTTTCGAGATATGGAATACCCTGTGTATTCAGAACAGAAATGAAAATAGCAGAAGAAAAGCATTTTATACATGGTTTGACGGACTAAAAGTAATCCGTCTTTTTCATAGCTTGCAATAATGCTTAGCTAAACCATGTATTATATGTGAATTATGCAATAGCCATCGCTTTTTGTTTTTTTGTAACTTTTGTAAGATATCCTGTTCTAAGACAACTTTCGAATAATTCTTTAGTGATATATTCGTTACGAACTTCTTCATACCCGTCTAAATCTCGGTTAATACGAATCATATAACCTTCTTCGGTTTCTTGAATAATGGTAACATAATCTTGAGTCGAATTATTAGTTTTTAACATGTAGTAATCCATACGGACCTCCCTATAGAGTTATTATCGGCTTTTGCATTTTTGAGTTAAGTTTTTTTTATAGTTTTTACATGTTTTACTTTTATTATGCTTTGCTTTTTTTACTTTTAAAAGATATACTAATTCTATGGTGTATTGTGATGCTCACTTGCATGCAGCAGAGATTCTTTCGTTTTCAAAGATGCAGAACCATTTTTTTTGCTCTTGTGCTCATACTATGTCTGATTTTACTAAGATGGAAAAACTGTATGCTGAGTTACCTTTTGTGCGCAGTTTTGGTGTTCATCCTCAAAATCCCGATGCTAGTTTAATAATTTTTTTAGAAAACCTCTTACACAAAAATCGCATAGATGCAATTGGTGAGGCAGGTTTTGATATGTTCTGTGCAGAATTTGAAGCTAAAATTACTGAGCAAGAAGAAGTTTGGAAAATTCAACTCGAACTTGCAACGCAGTTCGAAAAACCACTCATTGTGCATTGTAGACACTCTCTTGATAGAATTTTTAGAGATGCAAATCAGCTAAAAAAAGTACCAACTGTTATTTTTCATTCTTGGCCAGGATCGCCAACAGAAGCCTTTTCACTTTTGACGCGGGGGATAAATGCATATTTTTCACTTGGAAAGCCTCTTCTAAATAACAACAAAAGAGCTCTTTCCTGTGCAAGGGAACTACCTATAGAGAGACTTCTGCTCGAAACAGATGCCCCGTACCAAACTCTAAAAGGAGAGTCTTTTACCCCCGCGAGTGATATTCAAAAAGTGTATGCAAGAGCTATAGAGCTAAGAAACGAATCTGCTCTTTGTGATGCTATGGAATGCAGTGCCTTTTCTGAACAGGTAATGAGTAATTTTTTTGCAGCGTTTGCTGTTAGCCAAGATTTGCGTAAAAGTCTTCTCCAAGGCCATTGGTAAGTACAAAGGCAGGTAGTTTTTTTACAGTGATGAGACGAACAGCTTCCATACCAAATTCCTCATAATCTATCACTTTTGAAGATGTAATGTATTCATCAGCAATAAGTGCTGCCGCACCTCCAATAATGCCACCATACACAGCTCCGTACGTTTTACAATCTTGTGTCCATTGTGCACTGCGATTTCCTTTTGCAAGCGTAATGAGTGCAGCACCTCGAGACATAAGTAATTCCCCGTACGAGTCCATTCGCCCTGCTGTTGTAGGACCAAAGCTACCGATTGGTTTTTGTGGTGGTGTTTGTGCAGGCCCTGCGTAGAGTATAGGATATTCTGTGCAGTATTCGGGTAGTTTTTTTTCAGTTTCTATACAGTTTTTCCAAGCGGCGTGAGCTTGGTCTCTTGCTACAATAATCGGGCCATTTATCTCAAAAGGGGTACCAGGTTTTACAGATGCAATTTTTTTAAGACAAGTTTGTATGCCTTCTTCGGTGTTTAGAATAATTTTGTTCTCACTGTTTTCTTGCCCTTTGTTTGCCGCTTTTATAGCTTCTGCAAAATTTGGCAATAGTGCGGGATCCTGGCATGTTTTTTGTAAGTAAAAACCATCTTTAGTAATGTAAGCTTCCAAGTTACGATGTGCAGAACAAGAAACACCAAGCGAAATAGGACAACTAGCTCCATGCCGTGGCAGGCGCAATACAATGGCATTTACAGCTAGAGCAGTTCCGCCAAATTGTGCGCCGTATCCAGTTTTTGCAGCTATATCCAGAACGCGTTCCTCCCAGTATGCATCGCGAAATGCCATTCCGCCAGAGTTATTTGCTCCTTTTTCTAATGGTTTAAGTCTATCGTAAAAACCGCAACTAGCAAGTTTTAAGGCGAGCATGTTTTGCTCAGGGCTTAAGCCACCTACCACTACAGCAATTGTATAGGGTGGGCAAGCTGCTGTTCCAAGTTCTCTAATGTGTTTTGTTAAAAGTGATTCAAAAGCTGTCTCATTTAGCGAGGCCTTTGTACCTTGAATAAATACAGTTTTATTTGATGAGCCGCCACCCTTAGCACAAAATAAAAAACGGTAGTACGGAATTTTAGCAAAATGTAGGTACTGTGTACGCCGAGCCTCGTCCGAGTTTTGAAAAAGCATAATTTGGGCAGGTAG
>CAYJNB010000176.1:0-4738 GCA_964371205.1 uncultured Treponemataceae bacterium | reverse complement strand
AGCTATGCATAAAATACGTAGTCACGCCTATTCCTATCCAAAAGTATGAATTCACGAAAACCTCTTTTATTCTTGCAATAAATTTAACCAATAGTTCAGTATTATAAAGCTAATTTATTGTTTGTGTAAAGACTATAACCTAGCTTCGAGTTTTACGATGTTTGTTTTGAGCTTTCTTAAAGGCATACATTTTAGAGTCTGTTGCATCAATGAGCTTCTCGTAAGAAAGATTATTTTTCTTGTCAACTTCGGTTATTCCGTAGCTTAAAGATGTATCGTAAGCTTTGTTATATTGCTCTTTGAGTTTTAAGACATTATCGTGGCAGAGGCTAACTTTTTCTGTTATAGAAAGATGTTCTGTGTCGTCTCCAACGATAAGAAACTCATCCCCTCCAATGCGAGCTATGGTTTCTGTTCTAAAAACAGAGGCTATTTCTTTTGCGACTGCTTGAATGTACCAGTCTCCTTCTTCATGACCAAGTGTATCGTTTACAATTTTTAGTCCATCTAAATCAAGATATACAAGATAACAATATTTTTTTGATTTTAGAAATTCTTGTAATGTGTTTACAGCCACGCTACGGACATAAAAACCGGTAAAAAAATCAGTACGAACTTCAGCTTCTAATCTAGTAATTGTTGACTCTTCTGTTTGAATTTCTGCAGTTGTATTTCTGTATTCGACAGATGCTTGTTTTAGTTTAGAATATATAAAGACAAGGATCATAATAATTACAAAGCTAACCAGAGAAAGTAGAGATATAGTTATTTGATAGTATGCATTAAACTGAGGTATTTCGGTGTTTGTATATAAGGTAGGTAGGGCAATAAACTGGTTAATACAAACTGCCCCTAAAAGAATACATGCTAATTTTAAGCTAGAAAGATCTGAAAATAAGTACTTTACTACCTTAGAAATCAATAATCGGCTGCTTACAAGAATATAGGGAGAGAGGATTAAAAAGGTAAGAGAAGTTACTTTTAAACGATTTTCTATGCTATTTAAAAAAACATCAATTTGTTGTGAGGTATCGAGGGTAAAAAGGCCGATGAGTAAAACACGTATTCCAAAATAGTTGATGGTAAAGCATAACAAAGCTGCGAGTGTGGAAATAAAATTTAACTTGTAGACAAGAATTATTTGTGTTCCCAAAGCGACAAAATAAAGAGCCATGACAATCCCCTCGTATCTAAAATTCAAAATATACACTGGGAGATAGATTAAATAGGTGTTAATAAGTATCAAAATGCATAAAATTCTTTTTTTTGCCATGGGAACACCATAAATTTTTGACAAGTAATAAAACACTAAGCATATATATATTATATAGATAAGAGAAGTTATTTCTAACATACTAAACTCCTCCCTTTTTATAGAATGATTTTTTATCGTGTTTCATTAAGTCATCTACCATATGCAAAAGGCTTTCTCTAGTGTGCGTTTTTTCGAAAATGTTAAACCATTTATAGCCAAGGTTTGCATGCACTGTAAAGAGTTCTTTTTTATCGATACCTTCTATCAGATTACGAATTCTGTTTACAACAGATTCTAAATCGCTATTACTTACATCGATTAGAATAATTACAAACTCATCTCCACCAATTCGCGCAGAAAAATCATCTTCTCTTATAGCTTTTTGCAATGCATTTGCAACAGAAACAATGTATCGGTCTCCTGCTTTATGTCCGTATGTATCATTTACTGTTTTGAGTGCCACCAAATCTGCGTAAATTAGAGCAAAATTAGTTTGTTTGTTCGCACATAATTCGTCAATTTTATAGTAAATAAATCGCTTGTTATATAAATTTGTTAAGTCGTCAGTGTATAACTTATATTCAGTATCTAATTTCTTTTTTATAACTTGATTATGGAGTTTTGCTGCTTCATCAGCTTTTCGTTTGTATGGATGAAGAACTGTAATATAGGTATTGAAGAAAAAGAGGCAATAATACATAACAAGAACAAAAAGAATGCTCGAAATTATCGAAATATATAATGGAATATTTAAAACACTATGGAAAAGAAGCCATGTAGCAAACGTTAAAAATAAAAAAAGAATAGTTGAGGTTGCAGACATAATTTCTGAATACACTTTTGCAGTCGAAATTTCTACAAGTTTGCTACCTGATAAATGCTTCTGTGCTGCAAGTAAAACAAAATATAAAAAGATATAAGTAATAACAGCGGTTATAAAAAAAAGGTTTTGATTTGAATATATTTCAATTAAAGGCAGACGTAGAATTAAGCTGGAAAGAACTAGTGCTAATGAGTGAATAACACTGATATTTAGAAGGAAACTTGATGTTGCAAACCATATTTGCCGGGTAGGAGCTTTAGAAAGGCATCTAAACATAAAAAAATAAAAGCAATAAATTATAAGGTATATGGCAACGTAAGGAAAATCTAACAAATAAATTGATATAAAAACTGTTGCAGTGAGTATCGGGAAGAAAACAGATAAAAATCCCCCCTGTTTCGCATACTTAAGTAAACTTACGGAAAATCGCAAGAGAAAATAACTGTGCATAGTAAAAGTCAAAAACGCTGCTGCAATCAAAAATAACTTCAAGATAACAACTCCTTGTTTTTTTATACCTCTTATCTATAAAATAATATACTTAAAATTTTACAATTTGCATAGACCTATTACAGAATATAACACCTTATTTAGCCTCCTAATTAACATAATAAACATCCATTGACAACAAGGCCCTCTTTTCGCTATAATTCTAAGAAATTGGGGGTGTAGCTCACCTGGCTAGAGCGCTTGCATGGCATGCAAGAGGTAAGGGGTTCAAGTCCCCTCATCTCCAGCGTTTGAACAGCTTACGTGCTGTTCAAACTAACCGAGTTTCAGCAAAGCTGAAACATCGCTTCGCAGATCCCGACGTCCTGTCGGGTGTTTTTTTTTCAAAATAAATGCCTTTAAATGAGTTTCCGTATTGTTGTATGCGATGCCTAATAGTTTGCAAAAAAACATGAGTGTAACAGAAACAGAAAAGAAATAGTGTTATAGGAAACTCAAGAAGGCGCTCAACAAACTAAAAGGTCAGTAAACAGTGCATAGCGCCGACCTCATCTCCAGCAGAATCCTTAGGGTTGGTAGCAACTTTAAGGATTTTTTTTGGATTCTGCACGAGTTTTGCGCCAAAACAGGACGTTTTAAGCAAACATAACAACTATGATGCTAAGTGCTGCAGAAAGTATAATAAGAAAAACGTCATTAAGGTGAAATTTTTTGTGTAGTGTGTGTACCATGGCATAAATACCAATAATGAGTGCAAACATTGCTGCTAGTCCCATATCATTTGCGTTTGCTATATGAAACACTTCGTTGAGCATAGACAATATGGTGGTTAGCAATAATCCACAGATAACGGGTAGTACCCAGAGCTTTAACACTTTAAAAATACTTAGGTAGCTAAACGATGTATAGATTTCTGCAACAAAAATACAAACAACACAGCTGGCTGCGGTTGCAATCATGAGTCCCAAAATACCCATTAAAAATGCAAAAGGTATAGAAATTTCGGCACCAATTACAAAACCGATTGCAGATAAAATCTTTACCAAAATTGAGCCAGGGAGTGCATTTGCGATTGGTAATATTTGGCTATAAAAAGCGGTGGTACTAATAACACCAGATTCAACAAAAATACCATCTGCAACGGTTAGGTAGGCTTCACCACCTCCAAAACTAGTTGCTGTAGAAATAATACCGTTAGACAGAAAAAATAGTTGGTTATCGCTGTTTATTACAAAACATGCAACGAATAATACTGCCGTAATAATGATAAACGGTGCACTTTTTTTTGTAGAGCCAATCCAGTCAAGCTTTACCTTGGTTTTGCCAGCTGCGTCTCGTCTTGAGTCAAGAATAAGCATTGCTATACCGAGGACTAATAAGCCTATTTGAAAGATTGTATTTCCAACTCCTAAATCAATAATGCCTATACTTCCGAACATTAGAACATAGATAACTGTTAGTGCACAGGCAATATAAAAACGAAGGCCTTTTAATTGGCCTCCAGTAAAAAATACAAGAAAAAATAATAATGCAAGTACATTGATTGTAGAAATATCAAAGATGGGCATGGTATCTACAAGTGCTGTTTCGATTCCGATACGAGAAATAGCAACTCTAATTTCTTTACCAAAGGTAAGAAAGAGTGTTGCAAGCATTAATACTACAGCGGGCATAGAAAAAGATGCTTGTTTACTATCTTTCATTATTTTTGAAATATAAGAAACCAAAAGAAAAATGATAAAAACAGAAATCCCAATGGCAGCTTGCTCTATAACATGTATAGCTCCAGACCCTAATACATCCAAAAGTGCAAGAAATGCAAGGGTTATAAAAACACCCGGTACAGAGGTAAAAAGAGCCGCTAAAAGCATTCCTCTTTTACCCGCCATGTCGTAACCAACTAAAGCACCTAACTTAACAGGGAGTGCCCCTGGAGTAATGTTACAGATTACAGTGTAGTTGCTGTATATATCTCTTTCAATATAGTGATTATCTTCGCAAACTTCTTTTTCTATAACAGGAATTAATGCGCTTCCCCCTCCAAAACCGATTAATCCAATTTTAAAAAAAGATTTTATTACAGCAATAACCCCAATTCGTTTATGCTTTCCCTCAGTTTCTGTCATCGACATGATTTCTCCTTGATTTTTTACATGTAAGTAAGCTTTTAACGTTCCATTTTGCGGTAAGCTGTTTTGTGTGGACTGTTC
>CAYJNB010000175.1:0-4789 GCA_964371205.1 uncultured Treponemataceae bacterium | reverse complement strand
CACTTAACCCGTCGAGTAAGTTGCGAAGCACTTGAAGTGTTCCTGCAGCTTGTGCGTCAACGTTTTGTGAAACAGTTCCACTTAATCTACCTGCACCGATTGCTTCAATAGCATCTGCGTTTGCGTCATATCCAAAGATAGGAACACCTGCTGGGTAGTTAGAAGCTTGTAATGAACCCATTGCCATACCGTCGTTGTTAGAAACAACTAAGTCAATTTGAGTTCCGAATCTTGTTGCCCAGTTACCCATAGCATCGGTTGCTGCATCTGCATTCCAAGTTGCACCACCGGTACCAGTCATTGCCTTACCTTCAAGTTCTACTACTTTGTATGTTTTTCCGCCAACTACTACTGAACCTTCTTTTGCAACACCAGGGTCTGTTGAGCCATCCCAAGTGCCAAGTGCTCTGCGGATACCTTCTGTACGTGCTTTTGAGTCGTTGTGTCCAACATCCCCAATGCAAAGTACGTAACCGATAGTTCCATCGCCATTGCGGTCGAGACTAGCTCCTTGTTCGGCAAGGAAATCTGTAATGAGTTTACCTTGTACTGCACCACCACCAGCTGCGTCAAAACCAACATAGTAGGTTTTGTCGTTCCAGTTCATAGAGTCCATGTCGATTGCGCCAGTTGTAGGGTCTGAGGGTTGTCTGTTAAAGAAAACAAGTGGTTTGTCTTTGTTCATAACTACAGAGCCACTGTCTTGTCCGCCACCTGCGAACACAACGCCACCTAGTACAGAAAGTACTAAGAGAATACCAATAAGTTTTTTCATTCTATCCTCCTGATGAAAAATAAATCAATATACTATTATTGCACTGGTATTCTCACAAGTCAAGCAAAATTACACTAGACAGAAAATTTTACAAATTTTACAAAGAAGTTTAAAAGGATGTTGACATTATGATACATTAGATGTATTTTGGTTGTATACCCTAATGGGGTATAAGGTATTGATAAAACAATTAAGGAATGTAATTATGACACAATGTATGGATGTAGATACAATTCAAAAACGATTAAAGCGAATAGAAGGCCAAGTGAGGGGAATCCAAAAAATGGTTGCAGAAGATAAACCTTGCGAAGATATACTAATTCAAATTGGAGCAGTAAAATCAGCCTTACATAAAACAGGACAAACCATTTTAGAAGGACATATGCATCACTGCGTTCTTGATGCAATTAAACACGGCGAAGAAGAGCAAACTATTACAAATTTAGTATCTGCTCTTAATCAGTTTTCTAAAACAATATAGGTTTAATGGAGAAATGTATGAAACTTAAAATAATGCGTCATCATGGCGACGGACATAAGATACAGTTTACAAGCCCAGCAAAAGAATCAAAGAGTGAAACAAGCTGTTCATGTTGTAGTAATTCTGCTCCTTCATTTGAAAAAAAGAGTTCAAAGCATGTCAAAGAATCATTTATTACTCGACATAAAGAATTTTTTGTTATCTTGTTACGGATTGTCTTAACAGGAATAGCTTATGTTGCTGTTGGACAAGTTATTAAACAATTTGGGCATGAAGCTGCCGGCTTTGTACATGACCATTCGTATATTGGCTTTGCAAGCGAAGTTATACATATTTGGGGGTGGGACCTCCCAATTGTTGTGTTGTACTTTATTCCGTACCTTATAATTGGCTACGATATTCTATTGCGATCGGTAAAAAATATTTCGCATGGCGAAGTGTTTGACGAGAACTTTTTAATGGGTATTGCCACCATAGGAGCCCTTATTTTGGGTGAATATGGAGAAGCAATTGCAGTTATGGTTTTTTACCAAATAGGAGAGATGTTCCAAGATTTAGCGGTGCAACGCTCAAAACAATCCATTACCGATCTTATGGATATTCGTCCCGATTATGCAAATGTGGAAAAAGATGGAACCTTAGTGCAAGTAGACCCAGTTACTGTTGCAATTGGTACTATAATCATTGTTAAACCAGGAGAAAAAATTCCGCTTGACGGTGTATTGCTCGAAGGATCTGGCACGCTTGATACTTCAGCACTTACAGGGGAATCGTTTCCTCGTGTAGTTACTAAAGACGACGAGGTTTTGAGTGGTTGTCTTAACCTTACCACTGTTTTGCGTATTAGAGTAACAAAACCATTCGGAGAATCAACTGTGTCAAAGATTCTAAAACTGGTAGAACACTCTTCTGCAAAAAAGGCACATGTTGAGCGTTTTATTAGTCGTTTTGCAAAACTGTATACGCCAGCTGTTGTAATTGGAGCTACTCTTTTAGCAATTCTACCTCCATTATTATTAGGCGGTGAATGGATAACGTGGATTCAGCGTTCACTTATTTTGCTTGTTATATCTTGCCCATGTGCCTTAGTTATCTCTGTCCCTCTTGGTTTTTTTGCAGGGATTGGCTGTTCTTCTAAGCATGGGATTCTTATAAAAGGTGGAAGTTACTTAGAGGCTTTATCTCGAGTTAAAACAGTAGTTTTTGACAAAACAGGAACTCTAACACGTGGGGTATTTACAGTAACTGCAGTGCATGTAATACCACATGCGGAGCAACATAGTGATGAAAAAAAAGAGGTTGAACTCTTAGAAATAACTGCCCTTGCAGAACGCTATTCGAATCATCCCATTAGTATTTCAATAAAAAATGAATTGTATGAGCGTACGAAAAAAAATGTGCTCGATTCGGAGTACGAAAAACGTATAAAAGACGTTCAAGAAATTGCGGGTAAAGGGGTTTGCTCCAATGTGGACGGTAAGACAGTTCTTGTAGGTAATGCGCGTTTAATGGACGACTCACATATTAAATGGGATGCCTGCACAGAGTTTGGAACTATAATTCACATAGCAATTGATGGTGCCTATGCAGGACATATTGTTATTGCCGATGAGGCAAAACCAGAAGCACGAGAGTCAATTCGGGCATTAAACGAGCTTGGAGTAGTGCGTACACTCATGCTTACAGGCGACTCAAAAGAAACGGGCGAGCATATTGGAAATCAAATCGGACTTGATGAGGTGCATGCAGAATTATTACCAAGCGATAAGGTTAGTCATGTTGAAGCTCTTTTAGCAGAACGCTCCCAAAAAAACGAGCAAAAGAATAAAAAAGGTATTTCTAGTTCCACAGAAATGCTTGCCTTTGTAGGAGACGGCATAAATGATGCGCCTGTTCTAGCACTTGCAGATGTAGGTATTGCAATGGGATCTCTTGGATCCGATGCTGCAATAGAAGCTGCAGACATTGTGCTAATGGACGATAATCCGCAAAAAATATCTTTAGCTATGCGTATCTCGAGGCGAACACTTTCTATTGTAAAACAAAATATAGTCTTTGCTCTTGGAATAAAAGCACTTGTTTTAGTTTTAGGTGCTATGGGGCTGGCAAATATGTGGATGGCAATCTTTGCCGATACTGGAGTTGCCTTGCTTGCAGTGCTTAATGCCATGCGTGCTTTGCGACTTAAGTAATTTTGCATTTACAGTGCTAAAACTAGAAAAGGCTTATCCTCAATTTTGAAGATAAGCCTTTCGTTATATATGGTTTTGTAATTACACTGCTATTATAAAGCGATAATTTGTTCCCAAATCGAATCGTTTACTGGAATACCATTTTCGCTATGGTCCTTGTTTGTTACTTGTGCACGTTCACTTGGATAGCGTATACCATTTGATCCTTCAATCAATTCAGATTCTTTTAAGTCTGCAATAACTCTTTCTACTACATCCATCGAACTTTCCGATTTAGGGTCGATAGCAATAAATAATTGGCTAAGCCCGTATTCATCCTCGCATTGTTTACCAATATCAGAAGTAGAATTACCATCACTAAGCATACTTGCAATCAAATCAAGTAGAATAGAAAATCCAGACCCTTTCCAAAGACCCATTGGTAGTACGCGCCATGTTTTTTCAATTTCGGCTGGATCGCGAGTTAATTCGCCCTTTGTATCAAATCCACCATCGTAAGGAAGCTCTTTTCCTTCGAGGCGAGCTTTTTCAATAGCGCCGTACGAAAATTGCGCCATAGCACCATCCATTAATACGTAACTACCATCTTTGCGTGGTACACAGAAAGTAAGCGGATTGTTTCCAATTCGTCTATCTTTTGCACCCCATGCAGGCATGTTTGGCAAGGTGTTTGTCCAGCAAATACCAACACAACCTGCTTTTGCTGCTTGGATTCCAAATGCACCAGCTCGCATCCAGTGGTTTGTGTTACGTAAAGCTACGCAGCCAATACCAAATTGCTTTGCAAGTTCAATAGCTCTATTCATACAAACTGTACCATTTGTATTTCCCATACCTAAATTGCCATCCCATTTTTCGAAAGCCCCAAACGAAGAAATGCATTCGGGTTTTCCTTCTGGCTTAATATACCCTTTTTGCAGGTAAGAAATTACTCGCGGGAATCTATTTACTCCATGTGAATAAACACCATCTAAACTATTATCCACAAAATTTTTAGCAGATAAATCTGCTGCTTCATCTGAAAGTCCATACTTTACTAATTTTTCTTTTAAGACTGCGTGCAGTTCTGACGCACTAATTTTCATGCTTGCTCCTCGATTGATATTCTGTTTTTATATTTTAGCATATACAAATAGTTTCTACTAGTCGAATTTTTTACTATTTTGTTCAATTTTTATCACAAATTCTTGCTCTATATATTATTGATGCTTTTGCAGCCCACATTGAAGTTTTTTTCAAAATAGGTTACTATATTAGGCATGAATACTGAAAATACTAAAATAACCCAAGAAACGCTCGAAGCCTTATTGTATTTGTCTCGGCTCTCAAGTGAGTATACAA
>CAYJNB010000174.1:0-4803 GCA_964371205.1 uncultured Treponemataceae bacterium | reverse complement strand
AGACTTGCTTCGAGCTAATGAAGTATATGCAGAGAAACTTGCTGAGGAGGCTCAGTCTTTACTAAAATAAGTAATGAAAGGAACAGCAAAGAGAATATTCATTGCTTTTCAATTGTAGATTAAGATTAACAATAAAAAAGTAGGAAAAAGGTATGAATAGTAATTTGCTGTTCCAAGCAAGGATTACAGAACATTATGAGTTATTGAGTAATTCGGAAAAGAAAATAGCTGATTATTTAATTAAAAATTACGAATCTGTTTCAAATTTGAATACTCAAGAATTGTCAGATAAAACAGATACAAGCCCTGCAACTATAGTGCGTTTTTGCAGATCTATTGGCTTTAAAGGTATTACAGATTTAAAGTATTATATGTCTTCGGAGTCTTTAACACCGTTTGATGACTTAACAGAGATTAACGAAAATGATTCTGTAAGAACAATAAAACAAAAAACATTTAACTTTAATCGGCGTGCAATGGAAGAAACTCTTAGTATCCTTGATGATGCTGTAATTCAAAGTGCAGTAGAAGCAATAGATAAAGCCAAGCAAGTTGCAATTATAGCAGAGGGAGGTTCTGGTGCATCAGCCAGAACAGCTTTTGATACGTTTTTGCAAATAGATATTCCTTGTATATTACTAGAAGATGCTATTTTTCAAGTAATTGGAGCATCTAAGCTAACAAAAGAGGATGTAGCTTTAGTAGTCTGCCATAGCGGACAATCGAGAAATGTAGTAGAAGGAATTGCTGTTGCTAAACAGGCAGGAGCAATTACAATCGGTATTGTAGGCATTGTTGGGTCTCCAATAGTAGAACATTTAGATATTGTTATATATACAGGAATTACAGCACACCCTTTTTTTAGCGATATGATTGCAGCACGTATTAGTGAGTTAAATGTTATTTCGACCTTACATGGAGCATTATCAATAGCGAGAAATCAGAAAATAAAAGATTTTAGAAAAAAAATAAATGAATTATTAAGTATAAAAAGAATTAAAAAATAAAATTAAACAATGTAATTGTTTGAGTTTACTGGAGGAAAAATGAATTTCAAAAACAGAGTTGCACTAGTAACAGGTGCAGGATCTAAAAAAGGTATCGGGCGCGAAACAGCAGTTGTTCTTGCAGAAAAAGGCGCAAATGTTGTTGTTGCAGACATGAACTTAGAGGGTGCACAAGAAGTAGCAGAAGAGTTAAAAAAACTTGGTGCTGAAGCTATTGGTGTACAAGTAAATGTAACAGATGAAGAATCAGTTGCTGCTATGGTTAAAGCAACTATGGATAAATTTGGCAAAATTGATATCCTTATCAATAATGCTGGTATTACACAACCAGTAACAATTGCAGATATGACTCTGGCAGACTTTAATCGAGTTGTAAGTGTGAACCTAACAGGAACCTTTTTATGCTCAAAAGCTGTTATGGGTATAATGGCAAAACAAAAATATGGACGCATTGTAAATACAAGTTCTGTTTCTGCAAAGTGTGGTGGTGGAGTATTTGGTGGAGCTCACTATTGTGCAGCAAAAGCAGGAGTTCTTGGTTTTGCAAAAACACTTGCTAAAGAAGTTGTAGCAGATGGCATTACTGTAAATAGTGTTTGTCCAGGAGCTATTTCAACAGAAATTCGAGCAGGTATCTCTGACGAAAAAGAAAATCAAATAATTCAATCAAATCCAATGAAACGTGTTGGAACTGCACGCGAAGTAGCAGATACAATCGCTTTCCTTGCAAGCGAAGAAGCAAGTTATATTACAGGTGAAGACATCGATATTAACGGTGGATCATATATGGATTAATGAAAATATCTATCATGGAATGCTTGATAGATTTTTCATAAATATAAAGGAGACTAAAATGAAAAAAAGAACATGTGTAGCAATCGTAATGATGCTTGTGTTGGGTGCAGCTGTATTCGCAGGTGGTGGATCAGAAGGTGCACAAATGAATGCTGATGGTACTTATGCTAAGCCAGAATTTTCAATTAAACTTGGACATAGCGATACTACTCAGAACTTACTTCACGTTTCACTCGAAAACTTTTCAAACTATGTATTTGAAGAATCAAAAGGCCGTGTAAAAGTAGACGTATATGCTTCAGAACAACTTGGTAGCAATGCAGAAATGGCTGAGTCAGTTCAAATGGGTAATCTTGATGCTATGATGATGCCTCAAGGTCAAGAAGCAAACTATGCACCAAAAATTAATGCACTTGGTTTACCATTCCTTTTTACAGAATACGAAGAAGTATATGCTGTTCTCGATAGTGAAGTAGGAAAGAATCTTGTTGCAAACGACCTTGCAAACTATAATATGATCCAACTTGCTTACTGGGAAAATGGTCTTCGCCAAGTAACAAATAGTGTACGCCCTATCGAAAAACCAGCTGACTTATCAGGTCTTTCAATTCGTACACCAGAAGATGCAGTTACTCTAGCTATCTTTAGAGCTTTAGGTGCAAGTCCTGCTCCATTAGCTTTCTCAGAACTATACTTAGCTCTTCAACAAAAAACTTTTGATGGTCAAGAAAATCCTGTATCAAATATTTATGCTAATAATTTCCAAGATGTTCAAAAATATATTTCAATTACAAACCATAAATATGAATCAAAGAACATGATTTTCTCTCTTAATGCATGGAAAAAATATCCAGCAGAAGTACAAGAACTTCTCTTAGAAGCAGCAGCTATCTATGGTCAAGAACACCGTGATGCAATTGCTTCAAGTGCAGCAGATATGTTAAGCGACCTTGAAGATGCAGGAATGATAGTTTCTCGTCCAGATACTTCTACCTTCCAAAAAGCAACAGAATCTGTATATACAGATTACTATGCTGAAAATGATTGGGCTGAAGGTGTAGTAGCTGATATTAAAGAAATTATTGCTACTGTTAACTAATTAAAATTTAAAAATGCCGGCGTGATACTAGAATAACGTCGGCATTTCTGAATTTGGATAATATCGGAGGAGGTATTATGATTATTAATGTACTAAAAAATCTTAGTTGTTTTATAAATAAAATTGCAATAGCAATAACAGGAATTCTTCTTGTCTTTTTAACCGTATTAATTTTTAGTGGGGTGGTGGCAAACTTTGCCTTTGGTAAACCATTAGAATGGCAATATGAAACAACATTAGTATGTCTATCTTGGGTTGTCTTTATAGGAATGTCTATGACTTTTGCAGCTAAAGAACATATGGCTCTAAAATTTGTTGTAGATGCATTAAAACCAAAAACAAGAGCTGTTTGGACAAATGTAATAGATGTTTTACTCATTATTTTTTTAATTATTGGTGTAGTAAACGGTATTTCCGTTACACAATCAACTTGGGGAACATTCTATCAAACTATTCCCGTAAGTAGAGGAATATTTTATGTAGCTTTTCCAATAGGGGCAGCTTTCTCTATTGTTCATTTGATGTATCAGATTGCCACTTGTAAAGCAAGTGATTTTAATTAGGAGTTAAAAACTATGGATGTTTTAACATATACAGGTCTCTTACTCGGAAGCTTTTTTGTTTTAATGATTGTGGGAGTACCAATTGCTTTTTCTTTGTCTATTTCTGCAATTGCAACCGTATTAATTACAGGAGACTTTACCGTTTCTTCAATTATTCATAGAATGGTAGGAAGCTCAAGTTCCTATACTTTGCTTGCAATTTCCTTTTTTATATTTGCTGCAAAACTTATGAATACCGGTGGAATAACAAGGCGAATTTTTAGGGCAGCTTCTGCTTGGGTGGGTGCAATTCCTGGTGGATTAGCTCATGCAAACGTTGTTGCTTCGATTGTTTTTTCTGGAATGAGTGGTTCAGCTGTAGCAGATGCTGGTGGTCTTGGTCAAGTAGAAGTAAACGCAATGATAGAAGACGGATTTGATCCTGATTTTTCTGCAGCGGTTACCTGTGCGTCTGCAACAATCGGACCAATAATACCTCCAAGTATCCCCATGATTGTTTACGGAATGATGACACAAGTTTCTGTAGGTAAACTCTTTGTAGGTGGTATTATTCCAGGGTTCCTATTAGCTTTAGCTACTTCAGTTCTTGTGTTTTTTATAAGTAAGAAAAGAAACTATCCAGTAAAGAAATTTAGCTGGAAAGAAATTGTATCTTCAACATGCAGTGCTTTTTTGTCACTCTTAACACCAGTGTTAATTATAGGTGGAATTTGGACAGGTGTTTTTAGTCCTACAGATGCAGCTGCTGTAGCTGCATGTTATGCATTTGTTCTTTCAGTAATTGTTTACAAAGAGCTTGGAATAAAAGACCTAATTAATGCAGTTAGTGAAACAGTACGTGATACAGCAGGTATTTTGTGTATTATTTGTGGTGCTGCAGCATTCTCCTGGCTTGTAACTATGGCAGGAATGACAGACGCATTAGCAAATGCACTTGCCTCGATGACTTCTAACAAATATGTTATGCTTTTAATTCTTAATATTGCATTTCTTGTAATAGGTATGTTTATGGAAGCACTAGCAGTTATGACTATTACAATACCATTCCTTATTCCATTAATGGCATCATTCGGTATAGACCCAGTGCACTTAGGAGTAGTATTAGTTCTTAACTTAATGATAGGTCTTTCTTCTCCTCCAGTAGGAACATCCTTGTTTGTTTGTGCAAAGGTTGCCAACATTTCCATCGAAAGAATGTATAAAGCCATTATACCTTTCTTGTTCCCTCTCATATTTGTCTTATTGTTAATCACCTATGCAGAAGGGCTCGTTACTTGGCTGCCAAATTTAGTATTCGGAAAATAAGAAATTTTTATCCAAGCCTCTCAATTCTGAGAGG
>CAYJNB010000173.1:2101-4859 GCA_964371205.1 uncultured Treponemataceae bacterium | reverse complement strand
GTAACTGCCCGTGCTTTTGAGGCTCTTTGTTTTATCTCGTATGCAAAACTAAAGCATACCGCCTTCTATGTTGGTTTTAGGAAGATGTTCAAAGTACACCTTCCTATGTTTATTGAAATATGTAAAAAGTCGACCCTCGTTTTCTTGAGTGAGATTACTTGGGGAGCTTCAGAAATGTTTGTAACTGCACTCTACAATAGCCGAGGCGGAGCCGAAAACGTAGCAGGAATGGCGGCCGGTTTTGCCATTGCAAATATTTTTTATCTCTTATTTGCAGGAATCCACACCGCAACAGCCGTTCTTGTCGG
This sequence comes from uncultured Treponemataceae bacterium, assembly GCA_964371205.1. Lineage (GTDB taxonomy): Bacteria > Spirochaetota > Spirochaetia > Treponematales > Treponemataceae > CAYJNB01. The sequence continues at coordinate 4,551 of CAYJNB010000173.1, read as the reverse complement.
GAATCGTCTCGGAGCGGGACATTTGGTCGAAGCTCAACATCGTGCAAAGTGGCTCATGAGTGGAGCCTTTATTGCCGGTTTAATTATTGGCCTTGTTCAGGGTATCTCTTCCTTAGCAATACCGCTTATTTATTCAAATCTTACCGCAGAAGCTCACTTAACGGCTATAAAACTATTAATAATTGTTGCTCTTTACATGCCTATATGGTCGTTGCTCAACGCGCAGTTTGCTGTTTCTCGCTCAGGTGGAGATGCTGTGTTCTGTGCCATGGTAGATGTACCGGTAAGTTTTCTTGCCTTTGCTCCAATAGCAGCTGCCTTAACATACTGGACTGCCGTATCTGCTCCTCTTATATTTGGACTATCAAAACTTACTGACTTTATGAAGCTTGTAATCGCCTTTTACTATTTAAAGAAAAAGCGCTGGGTAAAAAAACTTACTCAAGATGAACATGGAATAGAAGGATAAGGATTCCTTATTTTCGAAAAAAGACAACGTCCCATTTTTGAGAATTGCTAGGAGACTATTTATACTCAAAAATACCTGTTTTCTGAGTCGTTACGTGCTTCATCTAATGCGGCACTCAGTTCTCCCTTTTTAAGCTTTATGTTCGTTTGTATTCCATCAAAAGGGGAGGAGGTTGGTATTTGCGGAACGAGCTTAAATAAAGAGCCGTCTGTTCTAGTTATGAGTACCCCTCCATCTTTTTTAGCTCTGTCTAGTGCCGATGAAAAATTTTGTCGTGCAGTTGAATATGTCATTACAAGCATTGAATCCCTCTTTTTATAGCATTTTCTTTTAATCTTTTATCCAAGGTTAAAAGAGGCATATTAAGCCTAAGAGAACAAGCCATATAGTATGCATCATAGGCATATATGGAGTCCTCTCCTGCAAGTATTAGTGCATAGTGTATATCTATGTCAACTTCCTTCATTGGAATTTTTAGGAATGTATGGTATACCTCTGCTGCATCTCCAACTGTCAAGGATTTTCTTCGCATTAAAGAACTAAGTGCATTACCTATCTCGAAATTAAGACATGTTGGTGCCATAAGTATTGTTCCCTCTGTGCGTTCTAGGATAGTATCCTTTTCAGGTTCGTTGAGTAAAACTGCTAACATTGCTGATGCATCACATATTATTTCCATATTTATATTGTACTATTGTACATCTTAAATGTCAAGCTAATAAATTACGAACACTTAATAATTTGGCAAGATTTCTTTATTGAGAATAAAATAAAATGAATGTCAAGTAAATTCTTCCTCTGTACAAGAAAAAACTATACTAGGATAAATAGAAACTATTTTTTCCCTATATCAGTTCGATAGTGGGCACCGTCGAATTGAATGTTTTTTACTCCATTATATGCTTTCTTGAGTGCATCTTCGAGATTTGAGCCGGTTGCAGAAACACCGAGTACACGCCCACCGTCTGTAACAAAGCCTTCGGTAGTTTTCTTAGTTCCTGCGTGATACACTGTTGCATCTGTTACAGTGTCGAGACCGGTTATTAGGTCTCCTGTTCGGTTTTTTCCAGGATAGCCAAAACTCGACATAACAACAATTGCAGAGGCATCGTTCGAGAAGTTCACAGTTGTCTTATTGAGTATTCCATCACGGCAAGCTTTCATTACATCGAGTAGATCGCTTTTGAGTAGTGGAATAATTACTTGCGTTTCTGGGTCGCCAAAGCGCGCATTATATTCAAGTACCATTGGACCTTTGGGGGTGAGCATTAAACCGCAATACAATACACCTTTAAATGCGCAACCTTCTTTTTCCATTGCTTCCATTGTTGGAAGTAGGATTGTTTCCATAACGATTTTGTGCAACTCTGGCGTATAGTTTTTGCTTGGACTAAAGGCGCCCATACCGCCGGTGTTTGGACCTTGATCGTTGTCAAAAATGCGTTTATGGTCTTGAGCTTCAGGCATACACACAATGTTTTTACCATCTGCAAAGCAGAGGAGGGATACTTCTGGCCCTGTTAAAAAATCTTCTACAAGAAGAGATGCACCTGCATCTCCAAAAACGCCCTTATCTAAAATATCGTCGATAGCTTCTTCGGCTTGTGCAAGTGTTTCTGCTATAATTACGCCCTTACCCTTTGCCAATCCATCTGCTTTTATAACTATTGGTAAATCTTTGGATGCAACATATTTTTTAGCCTCTTCTGTTTCAGTAAATGTTTTTGAAAGAGCTGTTGGAATATTATATTTAAAAAGCAAATCTTTACAAAATACCTTACTGCTTTCGATTCTTGCAGCTGCAGCAGTTGGCCCAAATGCTGGAATTCCTTCATTCTCAAAGGCGTCTACAGCTCCTAATGCAAGAGGGTCATCTGGGGTAACGCATACAAAGTCTATAGATTCTTCTTTTGCAAAGCTAACAAGTTTTTCTATATCGGTTGCAGAAATTGGTACACATTGGGCTACATCTTCTATACCG
>CAYJNB010000173.1:0-2001 GCA_964371205.1 uncultured Treponemataceae bacterium | reverse complement strand
TTCTCTCCATAAAAACCATCGCCACAAAAAGAGGGAATTAGAGAGGGATGTACATTAATAATACGATTTTCGTACTCAGTTACGAGTGTTTCACTTAAGATACTCAGATAACCTGCCAAAACGATAAGATCGATTTTGTATTCTTTTAAGGCTGCAAGGTTTTCTGCGTCAAAGGTCTCGGTGCTACCGCAGACTTTTGCGTTTATGTAGCGGGTTGGAATTTCTGCCTTTTCGGCTCGTTGTTTTGCCCCAGCATCTTTTCGGTTATATATGAGTAGCTCAATCGTACCGTTAATGTGCCCATTGTCTATAGCATCGATTACTGCCTGAAAATTTGATCCTCCGCCCGATGCCATAACACAGATTCGTTTCTTATTCATTACATGCTCTCAAATTGAATATTATCGCTCTTAATAACTTTTCCAATTATGCAGGCCTTTTCCCCATTTGTAGATAAGTCTGCAATTATAGCATCAGCTTGATCTTGTGGAACGGCAAGTACCATGCCAATTCCCATATTAAAAGTATTAAATGCCTTTTCTTCAGATAAACCTGCTTTTTTAATTAAGAGTTCAAAAATTTCTGGAATATTCCATGTGCCTTTTTGAATCTGCGCATTAAAACCTTTTTTGAACATACGTGGTATATTTTCGATAAATCCACCACCGGTAATATGAGCAATGCCGTTGATTGAATATTTTTTTAAGAGTGGAAGAACACTTTTTACATAAATGCGGGTTGGCTCGAGTAAGGCTTCTCCTACAGTTCTGCCATCGCTCATTTTTTCTAAAAATGCCTCTTTTGTCTCTCCAATTACTTTGCGTACAAGAGAAAAGCCATTTGAGTGTACACCGGAAGAGGCAAGCCCAATTAGTACATCATTTTCGCTGATTTTAGATCCGTCAATAATATCCTTGCGGTCAACAATACCAACAGAAAATCCTGCCATATCGTATTCACCATCTGTGTAAAAACCGGGCATTTCTGCTGTTTCGCCACCAATAAGGGCACAACCGCTTTGTACACAACCTTCTGCTATGCCTTCTACAATTGAAGCCGCCTTTGTTGGAAAGAGCTTTCCAGATGCAATGTAGTCTAAGAAAAAGAGTGGGGTAGCTCCTTGGCAGAGTATATCGTTTACGCACATAGCAACACAGTCGATTCCAACTGTGTTATGAATATCGAGGGTAAAGGCAAGTTTGAGCTTTGTGCCAACACCATCAGTTCCCGAAACAAGTACAGGTTCTTCCATACCCATTCCTGCAATTGAATACAAACCTCCGAATGAGCCGACGTTTCCAAGAACGCGCTCATTAAGTGTTTTTTTTATGTGCGGCTTCATTTTTTCTACTGCTTCGTAGCCAGCTTCTACATCTACACCTGCATCTTTATAATCAATCATAGTAATCCTCTTTATTATTGAGTGTTTTTTAAGGGGTCAAACACACGCTCTTTTTCAACATCTATTGGGTATTCGCCATCAAAGCAACCTTTGCAGAAGCCGCAACCAGAGCCTTCAACCGTTCGCATAAGGTCTGTTATGGATAAATAGGCGAGAGAGTCGGCTCCAATCGCTTTACGTACGCCTTCTACATCTTTAATAGCAGAAATAAGCTGTGACGGCTCCGGCGTATCAATACCAAAAAAACAAGGGCTCGTTACCGGCGGTGATGATATTCGCATATGCACTTCAACAGCCCCTGCTGCTCGAAGCATTTCTACAATCTTGCTCGAAGTTGTACCGCGCACAATTGAGTCATCAACGAGTACAATGCGTTTACCTTGTACATTTTTGCGTAGTGCGTTTAGTTTTACTTTTACGCTTTGCTCTCTCAAACTTTGGTGTGGCTGAATAAATGTTCGCCCAACATAGCGATTTTTTGCTAGGCCATCGCCGTATGGAATACCGCTTTCTTTTGCGTAACCCATTGCAGCAGCAAGGGCAGAGTCTGGAACACCAACTACAATATCTGCTTCAACTGGAGCAATTTGTGCAAGGCG
>CAYJNB010000172.1:0-4876 GCA_964371205.1 uncultured Treponemataceae bacterium | reverse complement strand
AAAAGGAAAATAAGTAATGAAAAAGTCAATACAGATAATACTCGCTGTATTCTGTGCCTTGGTTGTGTTTACAGGTTGCCCACAACGTGGTGGTAAAGGTGCCCAAGGTGAAGAAAAAGAAACCATTTTTGCGGTAAATACAATGCCAGTAGAAATAGGAAGTTTAGATGACTATTTAGAATTTGGTGGAGATATTAGTCCTGTTTCTAGCGTTGATATTTATCCAGATCAAAGTGGTAAGCTGAGTTCTTTATCTGTAAGTGTAGGCGATTACGTATACAAAGACCAAGTTATTGGTGGTGTAGATGCTTCTCGTCCAGGTATGAATTTTGAAATTAGCCCAATAGAAGCACCGGTGAGTGGAACAATTTCTTCTCTTCCAATATCTATCGGAATGACAGTTGGTCCTTCTGTTTCTGTTGGGAAAATAAGTAGTGTTAGAAACTTAGAAATTGTTACATATATTCCAGAGCGATTTGTTTCTCGTATTGCAATGAATCAATTAGCTTTTTTAACTTTTGATGCATTTCCTGGCGAGACATTTGAAGCACACATTACCGAAATTAATCCTGTTCTAGATCCTTCAACAAGAACTATGAAGGTAACGCTCCTTTTTGATGAAACAGACGAAAGAGTTAGAGCAGGTATGTATACAAGAATTAAACTTATTACACAAAATATAAAAGATGTTATTGTAGTTCCTTATGATGCAGTTGTTTCTCGCTCAGGTGAAACATACGTATTTACGGTACGCCCAGATAACACAGCAGAAAAACGTATCGTAATGCCAGGCCTTAGAGTTGACGATTTACAAGAAATTATTTCTGGACTTGAAGTAGGAGAGAGAATCGTAACTCGCGGACAAACTCTACTCGATGATGGTGCAAAAGTAAACGTACTTAGCCAATAGACGGAGGTTTAGATGTCTATCCCAAAAACAGCCGTCTCGCGGCCAACTACTATGTTAATTGTATTCTGTGTTATAGTTGCCCTTTGTGGGTATTCTGCGCTCAGACTACCTTTGGATCTGTTTCCAGATATAGAAATTCCTTACTTGCTTGTATCTACAACGTACGATAATGCAGGTCCTTATGAAGTGGAAGAAAATGTTACCCGCCTTATAGAAAGTATGGTTACTAGTATATCGGGGGTTAAAGAAGTCTCGTCCACCTCATCGGATGGTTCGAGTTTAGTTATGATAGAACTAAACTATGGAACAAACCTCGATACAGCTTCGAATGAAGCGCGCGATAGAGTTGATATGGTAAAAAGATTTTTACCAGACGGAATAGACTCCCCTCTTATTATACAACTCGACCCTTCTATGATGCCAATTATATTCTTTAATGTAACAGGAAACAGAAGCCCAGAAGAACTTCGTACTTATACAGAAGATACCATAGTGCCAAGATTAGAACGTGTTGACGGTGTAGCTTCGGTGTTTGTCTCTGGTGGACAAGAGAGAGCTATTCGTGTTGAAGTGCCAATTGACCGCTTAGAAGCCTATGGTTTAACAATTTCTCAAATCTCTCAAGCCATAGCCTCTCAAAACATACAAGCCTCTGGAGGAACAATTACCGAAGGAGACTACGATTTTATTATTAGTGCAGCAGGTGACTTTAATTCTATTGAAGATATTCGAAACACTGTTATCTCATACAGACCAATAACAACAGGACTGTCTGCAGGTGAATCATCACAACTGCGAACAATTTTATTGCGCGATGTTGCAAATGTATATGATGGGTTTAAAGATAGAGATTCTTCAGCTTTCTTAGATAATGTTCCAGGTGTACGTATTGGTATACAAAAACAAAGTGGAAAAAACTCTGTTCAAACAGCACAAGCGGTTAGGGAACAAGTAAAAGATATTGAAAAAATACTCCCTGCAGATATGCGCATGACCGAGACTAGAAATAATACCGACATAATCGAAAATTCAATCGGCCAAGTAGGTGGATCTGCAATGCAAGGTGCAATACTTGCTATTATAGTTCTTTTTGTTTTCCTTCGCAGTTGGAAAAGTACTATTATTGTAGGGCTTACAATTCCTGTTTCTCTTATAATTACACTAGGAATTGTATATTTTGCTGGATACTCTCTTAATATTATGACCTTAGCAGGATTAACACTTGGTGTTGGTATGCTTGTGGATAACTCAATAGTTATACTAGAAAATATCTACAGTTATAGAGAAAGGGGTTCAAAACCAAAAGTAGCTGCTATTCTTGGCTCTCAAGAAATGATTATGGCTATTGTTTCAAGTACATTAACAACTATTTGTGTATTCTTACCTCTAATTATGTATAAAAATGACCTAGGAGTAATTGGACAAGTTTTTGAAGGCTTTACCTTTACAGTAATTTTTTCTTTAACTAGTAGTTTGTTAGTTGCAATTATTTTGGTTCCAGTATTGGCATCAAAATACATAAAAATTGAAAATGTAAAAAAACGAAAACTAAAAGGTTTTGCAGCAGCACTAGATGCAAAGCTTGGTAGTTTTTTTGATAAACTCGATAACTCATATGCACGCTCTGTTAAGGCTGTATTGCATCATCGCAAACTAACGCTGTTAGTTATTATAGGTTTGTTTGCAGCAAGTTGTGCTCTTATTCCAGTTCTTGGATTTATTTACACACCAACACAAGAGCAAGATATTGTTGTAATAGATATTAAAACACCACTTGGAACTCGTCTCGAAGTGACTGAAGAAATTGCACACCAAGTTGCTGCAATTGCAGAGCAAGAAGTCGAAGGCTATGAATTTATCAGTATTGCTGTAGGTGGTGGTGGTATGTTCAGCACAGATGGAACAAATACTGCTTCTGTAGATATTAAGTTGCTTCCGTACGACCAGAGAATCGATAGAGAAAATGACGTTAAAAACAAAATGCGCGCTTATTTTGATAGTTTTCCTGGTACAACGTTCTCTTTTGGTAGTGCCGGAGGTGGCGGTTTTGGAAGCGGTAGTGGTGGTATAGATGTTATTGTTAGAAGCGATAACCTTGATCAGGCTATTTTAACTGCAGACGAAATACTAGACTTATTTAAAACAAAAGCAGCTTCATATATTACAGAACCAGATATGGATATAGATGTAGGGCTCCCTCAAATTGATATAAATCTAGACCGCGCAAAATTATATACACTCGGACTAAATGTTTATAGTGTAACAAACGAAATAAGTGGAAACATTGGCGGAACAACAGCTACTGTTTATAGAAACGACGGGGATGAAGTTGACGTTATTGTAAGCCTTCCAGAAGAAGACAGAAGTAAGGTTGCTGACCTAAATAGAATATTTGTGCTTAACTCTTCCGGAACTGCAGTTCCTTTGTCGAGCTTTGCTTCTTACGAAGAAACTACAGCTCCAGTAAGTATTAGTAGAGAAAATCAACAACGTGTTATTCACGTTACAGGGACTCCTGTCGAAGGTTCATCTTTGGGTGATGTTCAAGAAGTTATTGAACAACTTATCGAAGAAAACATTCCACCACACGATGATGTAATGATAGAGTATGGCGGAGATATTCAAGACTTGCAGGAGAACGTAATCCAATTTGTTATTATTGCAGTAATGGCGATAGTATTAGTTTTTGCGGTAATGGCAAGTTTGTTCGAGTCTTTCTTAGAGCCTCTTATTGTTTTGTTTACCATTCCTCTTTCGTTGATTGGGATTGTAGCTATTTATTTTATTACTGGTACACAGTTAAATGTTATTACAGCAGTTGGAGTGCTTGTCTTGTTCGGGGTTATTGTAAATAATGGTATTGTTCTTGTAGACTATACCAATCTTTTGCGTAAACGAGGAGCAAGTCTTGAGGAAGCTTGTATTCAAGCTGGACGTAATCGCTTACGCCCTATTTTGATGACAACACTAACCACTGTTTTAGCCCTTATACCAATGGCTTTCTTTCCAGGTGAAGGAAGCGAAATGGTTCAGCCAATTGGTTTGACTGTTTTTGGTGGATTAACTGTAGGTACTTGTATGACTCTATTCTTAATGCCCGTTTTATACTATATCTTTAATAGTCGTCGCGATAAGAGACTTGCAAAGCGTAGAAAAAAGATTCTAGCTCAAGGACTTACGGTAGAAAATTAAGGTAAAGGAGAAAAAACAGCATGAAACGTGTAGAAGTAATATTAAGTCAAGCACTCGAAGAAGATTTTATAACCTTTTGCGAAGATAGAAAAGTTGCAAAAATGTACACAAAAATTCCATCTGTAGTTGGAACAGGCTATGCAAACCCAAAGATGGGAGACAGTGTCTGGCCTCAGTTTAATACAATGTATATAATCTATTGTAAAAAAGAAGAAGCCGCAACTATTAAAGAAATTGCAAAAATCTTACGTAAAGAATATCCAGAAGAAGGTGTAGCTTGCTTCGTAATGTAAATTGATTTTATATAAGTTTGATAAAATAACAAAGCCCACAGACAAAAGTTTGTGGGCTTTATATTTAGATAATCTGTTTAAGAATTACTTAAAGAACAAGGAACACAACAGATAGAATACCAATTACCCATAGAATTATAGGTACTTTTTTGAATTCACCTGCCATAACATGCATTGCAATATAGCTAACAAAACCAAAACTAAGTCCAATAACAATATTATATGTTAATGGCATAAGTACAATGGTTAAGAAACAAGGAATGGCAATTTTCATATCGGTAAACTCAACTTTAGCTATGTTGCGGAACATGTAGATACCAACCATTACTAATGCAGGAGATGCAATAAAGAGAGGTACAATAGTTACAACAGGAGCAAAGAATAGAGCGAGTAAAAAGAGCACACCAACAGCTAGCGCTGCAAGTCCAGTTTTTGCACCCATTGCAATACCTACGGTTGATTCGCTAAAGGTAGAAATAGT
>CAYJNB010000171.1:0-4878 GCA_964371205.1 uncultured Treponemataceae bacterium | reverse complement strand
GCAGTACCACTTGTATAGACACCTCCACCGTCGCCATCTGCTTTGTTATTTTTAATTTGGCTTCCTGCTTTCATTTCAATAGTTCCACCACTTGCGTTTATTGCTCCACCATTGCCGGAGGTATTGTTGTTATTCTCTAAGGTAGCGCCAGTTTCTAGTGTTAGTTTTGAGCCACTTATGGTAATTAAGGCTGAGTTTGCAGTATACCCAGTAAAAGTCTCACCATTCTTTATAGCGCCTCCATCAAGGGTAATATTTTTTAAGGTTAAATCACCGGAGCTTACATTAATTAAAGCACCTTTGTGCGACTCATAGCGTTTTACTATTATATCATCTGTATCGTCGGCACTATCCGCTTCCAAGGTGGCTCCACCTATAAACTCAAGCATTCCAACAACCCACATGGTACCAGTCCCGTATGTAAACTTGGTTTTTGCTGCTTTAAATTGGTCTTCGGTTGTTACAGCCATAGGATTAGCAGCACTTAGTCCGTCTCCACTACCTCCAGCAATATTAGAAATATAAATTGACCTCGTAACATCTTTTATAATTAAGTTGCCATTTTGTAGTTCAAATTCAACATCATCAGTGTCGCTTGTAAAGATACCGGCATTAGTTGTGTTTAGATGCCCGTTACCAATTACAACAATGGCACCACCACTATTTGTAGCAGGTGATAACCCTATGTCATCAACACTTCCTGTAAGAGGAGCAGTAATTTTTAGTTGCGAAGTATTTACAGAGCCGGAGAAAGCATTAGCAAAGAATACATTACTTAGTCTTGTAGCGGTTAATGTGCCATCGCTTTCTATTATACCACCCACACCGTTATTTTTAATAACAGGTGCCTTGCTGATATTGAGAGTGCCTGTATCCTCTACATACACACCACCTCCGTGCTGCCAATCGGTTTTATTGTGTTGTATACTACCACCAGACATATTAAATGTAGCACCATGATTGTAACCAACTAAACCAACAAGCACACCACCTGCATTATGTAATGCACTGTTACTGTGGATTTCACCAGCATTCATATTGAAAGTGCCACCATTCAAGTATACACCCCCAGCGTGTACACTTGCCTCATTTTTGCTTATGACGCCACCATTCATGTCAAAAATTCCACCGGTAAACATTGCAACACCAGCACCCCAACCTGCATCATTTTTAGTAATAGTTGTACCACTACCGCTCATAGTAAATCTACCATTAGAAACATAGACACCGCCACCGCCACCATCAGCTTTAGTTGCAGTATTTTCGCTTATAGTACCACCTTCCATGGTAAAGCTACCACTAGCTAAAAACACACCGCCACCTTCATTTGCTGTATTAGCGAGGTCTGTAGTGCTACCACCTATAGTGCCGCCCTTCATATTAAAGATTCCTTCAATAAAGACACCACCACCGTTAGTTGTAGCTGTGTTCCTCTTAATAGCAGCAGTATTACTCATAGTAAACGTATTACCATTTGCAACATACACACCACCGCCATGCACCGTTGCGCTGTTTTTATCAGTAGGATTATCGCCACCTATAGTTCCACCAGTCATGCTAAAGGGTCCATTAGCAACCACACCACCACCACTCGTAGCACTATTACCGCTAATAGTACCGGCCTCCATAGTCAAGGTACCATGAATATAGAGACCGCCACCTTCGTCTGCTTCGTTACCTGTAATAGAAGTCGTTGTTCCAGCTATATGGAGAGTTGCATCTACACCAACATAAACACCACCACCGATGTTATCATCTCCGCCGGTAAGCGTTAGGTTATTGCCAAGGGTTATGTTTGCGCCTGCACCGTTAATATAGAGTACTCTCTTACCTTTTCCAGCTGCATTAATTGTACCATTATTACTACTATTAAGCCCTTGCAAGGTTATGTTAACTTCGGCATTGCTTACTATTTCCACCATACCGTTAGCGCCGGAAGTTCCTGTATCAGTTATTTCGCCATCTATGTGAATAGTATAAGCGGTTGCTGGATCCGGAGAGTTAGTAACTATTGCATTTACTGCTTTTTGTACCGAAGCGTATGGTTTTAACTCAGTTCCATCCCCAGTTGTATCGCTTGCCCCAGAGTCAGATACATAATAATGTTCAGATGGCCCTACCTCAAGGTTTCCACCCTTAGCAATAAAGACAACTTCTGCCGTATCGCTTTTAAACTTTTTAGCATCGTCTACACTTACAGAGTGGCTATTACCACTTGCTACAAGGGTGTTAACCACTGTTTCATGCGGGATTATGTATATTTCTGCAAGACTACCCAGTGAGCCCACTACATTCACTTTGCCGTGCGTGCTACCCCCTGCTTCCACGGTGTAATGCACATTGCTTTCTCCACCGCCTGTAAGGGTATTTTCTTTTACAATAGGACTCCCACGCAAGTTAAATGTAGCGTAATTATCTCCACCTTTTACATAAATGCCACCAGCCTTAGTTGTAGCGCTATTGTTTTGTATTGTCCCACCAATCATGGTAAAGGTAGCTTTATCACCTACATAGACACCACCACCATGAGCACTATTACTTGCATAAGCTGTAGCATCATTGTCAATAATTGTGCCCTCATTCATAGTGAATGAGGCAAGACTACCGTATAAATATACAGCTCCGCCTTTACTAACACCATCGTCTTCATGAAGTACAGTATTACCGTTTATGGTGCCACCACTCATTGTAAATGTAGCACGTTTCGCAGTAGGCACTGAACCATTATATTTACCATCACCATTTACTGCAATTGCACCACCATTATCTGCTTCATTCCCAGAGATATTACCTTTCTTCATAGTTAGTGTAGCACCATCTTCAACATACATAGCACCACCACTACACCCATGTGTTAAACTGGCTTTATTGCCACTTATAGTTCCACCGTCTAATAGAACAGAGGTACCATGGTTTATAAAAACACCACCACCGTCAATATTTGCTGTGTTTCTATCTGCCTCAGCAGTACCACCAATAATTCCACCGGTCATGGTAAAAGTTCCATTATTTAAATATACACCGCCACCATTGACAGTAGCTTTATTTCCACTTATGGTTCCACCGGTCATAGAAAGGTTTCCACTTTCTACAAAAATACCGCCGCCTAGGTTTGCACTACCACCTGAGATAGTAATACCTGTACCGATAGTAACATTTGCACCGGCTATGTATAGCGCACGTCGAGCTTCTGCACCGCTAGCCACACCGCTAATTTCCCCTTCGGTATCGCTATCCCAACCTTGCAGTGTTATGTTATATGATTTATCAGTATCTATTACGGCTGTCCCGTTATCTCCCATTTTTTCGGTAATTGTACCCTGTATGTGAATAACATACACAGCACTTGCGTCACCACCATTTTCAATTGCTTCTATAGCTTCCGCAATAGTTTGATACGGAGAAGAAGCCGAGGTTCCACTGCCGGTTGTTGTTGCATTTGCATTAACATAGTATCGTGTTCGGGCTTGTTCCGCTCCATTACCGAGTGAAACGCTCGTCCTTAAACCTTTATTGTCTTCTAAGCCTATGCTAAAATTCACAGCGCTTGTAATTGATACCCCTGTTTCGTAATAAATTGTACCAGCTGCAGGCAGAGCGCTTCCGTCAAGAGACTCTAAACCATCTGGGCGATTAGCCGTAAAAGAACCAGAAAAAGAAGCGGTGTCAATAGACCCGCCGCTTGCATCAATAGCTTGGCTCGCACTTCCAATGCTCAGAGAATGAATATCTTTATCTTTATCTTGAATACTAGGGAGATTAAAAGCAATAATCCACTTATTTGCAGCAATATATAGCTTTTCGTTTTCTACTGGAGCGGGGGCTGAGTTTACCATTACCGTAAAATAGTACGCATCAAAAACTCTTCCATCATTCGTTGAAGGACTAATAGTTGCAGAGACCTCGCCAAGAGCAGGATCTGTATCAATTGCTTGCAAAAATGGGTCGAGCAAGGTAAGTTCCATGGTATCGTAGCTAACTTGCTCAACGGTATAGTGTGTATTTAAAACTACCGGCACTCCTACACCAAGAGGTTCCGTTTGCCAATCTATAGCAAAGTTTAGATCAAATCGTTGCGGATTTCGCATTATAAACTGAATTTTTCGCGTACTTCCTGCAGGATCTGCAGAAATATGCTGAATATTATTTATTGTGGGATAATTATTATCTAAATTATAGTGGTCGATTCCTGCTGTAGTAGAGTAGTATTCTAAATAATCAATTAAATTAGCATTAAATAAGTCGCACGCACAAAAAATTGTGCTGCACACCATGAGAAGAAGTAGTAATTTTTTCACTTTCAATCCTTACACACACTCCGGCACCTTCTATCATAGTGTAGAAACCTACCAGTTTATTAAATTCCTCATCCTCTATTTACTAATATACACTCTTTTTACCTACTTTGCAAGATTTTATGCCTATCTTTTTTTTCTAATTAATACATGCTATACTTACACAATGCTCGAATTTCTTGCCGTTGCAACAATTTTGCTCGCTATAGTTGCCTTTATAATTGCATTATTCTCTCCAAAACCGTCTGTAGTACGCGGCTCAGGCAAAAAAACTAAAAAGAAAAAACACAGTGGTAGCCGAAGCGGATTTTGTCCAGTATGCAACACAGATTTATACGGCGCAGAGAAGGTGCATTCAATTGTTTTTGATACAAACGACACCAGTGATCGCCGTTGCCACATAAATGGATGCCCACATTGTTACCCCGTTCAAGACAGTCTTTCGATAAAAAGAGAATGCCCCGTATGCGAACAAAAACTTCCGCTCGACGCCTACTTAATTACCCGCATGTTCGACCGCGCAGGGACCAAGCAACATGTACATGTGGTGGGTTGCTCCATTTGCCATAAAAAAGCAAAGGCA
>CAYJNB010000170.1:0-4884 GCA_964371205.1 uncultured Treponemataceae bacterium | reverse complement strand
GTAATTCGTAATTAATTACGCCCCCATTCCGCCATCAATACCCATTACTTGAGCAGTAATGTAAGTACTCATGTCTGAACCTAAGAAAATACAAGCGTCTGCAATATCTTTAACTTGCCCGGCACGTTTCATTGGAATTGATTCTACCCATGTTTTACGTGCTTCTTCGCTAATTGCATGCGACATATCTGTTTCGATAAAACCTGGGCACACTGCATTTACACGAACGCCGCGTGCACCAACTTCTTTTGCAAGACTTTTAGAAAAACCAATAAGACCTGCCTTACTTGCCGCATAGTTTACCTGTCCACCTTGACCATGTAGCCCAACAATGCTCGACATATTGATAATTGAACCGGCTCTTTTTTTGATCATATCGTTAGAAATTATTTGGCATGCAACAAAGGCACTCGTAAGGTTTACATTAATTACGTCATTCCAATCTTCCATTTTCATGCGGAAAGAAAGTCCATCACGTGTAATACCAGCGTTGTTTACTAAAATATCGAATCCGCCAGCTTCTGCAAGCGCACCCTTTATTACTTCTGCAAATTGCTCTGCGTTGCCCGCATCTGCGTAAAGTTCTTTAAATGTTACGCCATTATCTGCAGCTATTTTTTCTAATTCTTCTTTTGCTGCCGATGGTTTTGTACACATTCCCCAAACACAAGCGCCTTCTTCTAAATATCTTTTTGCTATTTCTTTACCAATTCCGCGTGAAGAACCGGTTACCAACGCTTTTTTTCCTTTTAATAACATATTTCCTCCAATCTATAGCTTGTTACCTATACTACAAAGCGCTAACAGCTTCGTTTGTACCACAAGCTGTAATGCTCACCTTTTCTTTATACTCAGTTGCACCCCAAAGTCCACTTAAAACTGAACCTGGCCCTACTTCTAAGATTTTCCATTCACCACCATCTTTTTGCATCAATTCAAAAAGACCTTTTTCTTCAGTTGTCCACAATACCGGAGAGACAATGTGCTTAACACAGTTTGCTTTTATTTCTTGTGGATTATCTTCTAAAAGCCCCGTAACATTTGAAAAGAACGGTATCTTTGGTGCATTAAATGTAACATTTTCTATCACTGCTTCGAATTCTCTTGCAGCTTCTACCATTAACGGTGAATGGAAAGGACCTGCGACTTTTAGTCGAAGAACACGACGAGCACCAGCTTCTTTGAGAGTTCCTTCTGCAAAAGCAAGTCCCTCATCAGTTCCTGCAATAACAGTTTGTACCGGGCTATTCATATTTACTGCAAAAACATCATCTCTACCAGCGAGGGCCGCAAGCACTGCCTCTGGACCTAAGCCCATAACAGCTGCCATTCCAGGAGCGTTTCCACCCTCTGATTTTGCTGCAATGTTTTCGCAAGCCTTTTGCATAATCTCGCCGCGTTTTTTTACAATAGAAAGTGTATCTTCTAGAGAAAGGATTCCTGCTGCGTACAGCGATGGCCATTCCCCAAGACTAAAACCTGCAACTGCACTAGGGGTAATGCCCTTAACTTCGAGAGCTTTATAAGCTGCCAAAGAAGCTGCAGTAATTGCTAACTGGCTACGGTCGCTACGTGCAAGCGTTGCTGCATCTGCATTCCATAATAAGTCAGTAATATCCTCTCCAATTATAGAAGAAATTGTTTTGAATAAATCGGCTACTTGCGGAATGTCCGCAAAATCTTTTGCCATACCAGGGGCTTGCGCACCTTGCCCAGGAAATACATATGCATATTTTACCATACTATTGTTGCTCCTGCCCAAGTTAAACCGCCACCGAAACCTGCGGTAACGATCTTCATACCTTGTTTTAATGTTCCCTGCTCTTCCATATCTGCAAGGGTAATAGGAATTGTTGCTGCAGAAGTATTTCCGTACTTTTGCATATTATAAATAAATTTTTCGTCTGGATATTTTAAGCGCTTTGCTGCTGCTTGAATAATTCTTTCGTTTGCTTGATGAAGAACAAAATAGTCTACATCGTCGATAGACCAACCTTCTTTTTCCATTAAGTCAACAATAAGTGTTGTAATTTTATCTACTGCAAAGTTATACACCGCGCGACCATTCATAGAAATAAAGCCGTTTTCGTCTTGATAGAGGTGTTTTTCTCCGGTACCGTCTGCACCTAAAATTGAAGAATATACTGCAGAGGTCTTTCCGTCTGCCTCGCCTTCTGTTAATTCAAGAAGAGCAGCACCTGCTCCATCTCCAAAAAGAACACAAGTTCCACGGTCTTCCCAGTTTGTAATGCGGCTAAGCGTTTCTGCTCCTATAACAAGCGCATATTTCATCTTGTTTCTGAGCATTAAGGCGGTTGCGCTTTCTACTCCGTATATAAATCCTGAACAAGCAGCACTTACATCATAGGCTGCTGCATTTACTGCTCCGAGATTTTTTTGAATTACACAAGAAGTTGCAGGAAAACTTGCATAGTCTCCCGTAATTGTTGAGCATACTATTAAGTCAATTTCTTCTATCGAAGATATTTTACTGCCTTTTGCCTGTGCACTTTTTATGGCATTTTTACAAGCTTCTGTAGCTAAAAACGAAGTTGTTTCTTCCTCATTAGCAATATGCCTTGCTTCGATTCCTGTATGAGAGCGAATCCATTCATCAGAAGTCTCTAGTTTAGGGTCAAAATCACTATTATGCATGATTTTTTTTGGAACAGATTTACCCATCCCTGCTATTTTTACTACCATGTTACAACCTTTATATCTTACTTTATAACGACAAAAACAACCTTTTGTGTCATTTTAAAATTATAGTAAAATCTTAGATTTGTCAACCTAAGGAGCAGTAAAGACAGCTTTATTTCTTCCGGTACTTTTTGCTTCGTATAAGTTATTGTCCGTGTATTTTAGAATATCTTTTTTTGATAGTCCTACTCGATATTTTGTTACACCAAAGCTACTAGTAGTAAACTGTTTGTTTTCTTTCGCTTTTTTATAAAAAGAACTGCGTATTTCTTCTATGTTTGATAAAACTTTATCTGTATTTGCTTCAGTGTAAAGAATCATAAACTCTTCTCCTCCCACACGAGCAAAAATCGAATTCTTTAGCAACAAGCTTTCAACTGTTCTGGCAACATGAATGAGCTGTTCATCTCCGGCAGCATGTCCATAGGTATCGTTAATCGATTTAAAATGATCTAAATCAAACATGCACAGATGAAGAGTATGATATTTTTCGTCAAAAATTGCGAGAGCTATATCAAGCTGTTCATCAAAGTACAATCTATTATGAATTGAAGTAAGAGGGTCATGTGTTGAAAGTTCTGAGAGCTTTTTATTTTTTTCGGAAAGCTCTTTTGTTCTTTCTTCAACTAGATTTTCAAGTTGCTGATTAAGCTGATAATACTTATTGTACGTACTACTAGTATCCATAAGCTTAACAAACATTTGCATATAGAAGAACATAATCAAGGGGTAGTAAAAAACCGGGAATCCAACATAGGTACCAATGGAAGTAATATCAACAAATAAAAAAATAGTTACAAATACTACCTTACACATGCTAAAAAGTGCAAATCCATTTTTATATTTACGCCAAATTGTAATTATGTGCCACACAATAAGGAAAATGGTGTACACATAAATAGCTGCTAAAAAATACTGTCCTATGCCATAGTAAAGTTCGTAATTGAACGGTAGTGTAACAGCTAGAAGAAAATAGGCGGCTATAGCAGGATAGGTAAAATATCTTGGAATTTTTTTGTCAGGATCAAAGATAGTTATTAATAAGCTTACTCCACCTATACCACTAAATAAAATTAAAAAAAGCTGGGTAGAAAAAAGCATTGTATCAGTAAAATAAATAAAACTAAAAAGCGATTCAAGAATTTCGTGTAAATTTTCTGATGCAAAAAAGAGTCGTATTATAAGTACTGTATCAAAAAAAGTTATACAGGTTATGATTATTTGTTGTGGTCTAAGAAGCAAAAAAGCCAAAGCATTTAAAACAATAAAAATTAATAAACCATACAAAAAGCTATATATAATTGATTTCCACGATGAAAGTGTTTGTATTTGCTGCACCGACGAAATAACTGGCACTCGTTTGAATAACGGAGCATTTTCTTTTTTTTCTTTTATAGATAATATGAGCTCTTGTGTATTTGATATTGTATCAAAAGAGGAGAGGCTATATATCTCTGATGTGAGCGGTCTTAAACTATCTAGACCTGAAAGTATAAGTTGTTTTTGTTCTACCCCGTTCAAATATACTTTAATTGGACTATCTAAGTTTTGCAAATACAACACGGAATTAGCATCAAAATGTGCATTGTCGATTTGCAGCCTAAATGTAGCTCCTTTTTGTGCGGTAACAATGTTGTTAATTGGAACATTCATATAGATTGGACTTTGTAATACATCTAACTCATCACTATTTGCGACATACACATTTGGAAAATATTCCCATTCACCAAAAAGGGGTTGTAAAGAATCTGGAGAAGCTTGCTGAAAATCAACGAGCCCTTTATTCGCTAAAATTGAATCGGAAAAGGTAACATGCGGAATAATTCTAATCGCAAGTATTCCAATTGCACAAATAATAAGAAAACTGAATAAAATTGCTACACTTCGTAAAGTGTTTTTTACATTTTTCTTCATACTCCCCCATTTTATGGCACAATTAAATCATGCCATAGTTGAGTATACATATATTTTACAATTGTGTTAAGTATACTCCTTGTTTTTTTGAGTATCTCACAGTATTCTAGAATAACAACTTTTTGAGGAAGCTTATGGCAGGAATTTTAGATTACATTAAGTGGCGCGGAGATATAACAGTACAACAAAGTCCCTTTAACGAAGTAGATGCATTAATTTTTTCAGAATTTACCTATTTAAAGCTTGAAGGGATTGTACCCTCTGAACATA
>CAYJNB010000169.1:1535-4886 GCA_964371205.1 uncultured Treponemataceae bacterium | reverse complement strand
GTTATGGGCGAGTACTTAGTGCTTTCTGGCGTACGCCAATTAGCAATTAGTGAAACACAAAAATACGGCCACGTTACCTATTTCTTTAACGGTAATCGCCTTGGTAAGTTCGACGAAAAACTCGAAGATTACGTAGAAGTTAAATCAGATGTAGTTCCGTTTGAACAACGCCCATGGATGAAGTGTGCAGAAATTACTGATGCAGTAATCGAAGCTATCGAAAGTGGAAAATACGACTTTATTCGCTTAAACTTTCCGAACGGAGACATGGTTGGTCACACTGGTGTGTTCAACGCTGTTGTGTGCTCTATGGAAGCTATGGACTTGCAACTTGGTCGCCTTAAAAAAGCAATTGATGCAGCAGGCGGAATTATGGTGCTTTCTGCAGACCATGGTAACTCAGACGACATGTATGAGCACAATAAAAAAGATGGTTCTGTTTCTAAAAAAGAAGATGGTTCCCCAAAAGCAAAAACTGCACACTCACTCAATCCGGTACCGGGGATTATTTATGATCCTACTTACCAGGGTGACTACGATAAAAACTTAAACGAAGGTTTGGGAATCAGCTCTCTTGCAGCCACTTGTATTGAGCTTCTTGGATTTAAAGCGCCTGCCGATTACGACAAGGCAATTATGAATCTAAAATAGTACGGTAGAGTATGTATGAAATTGAGTTAAAAGCTCACGTACATAATAGGGAGCAAACAAAGTCTCGTTTAGATTCGTTTGCTCTCTATACTGGAGGCGCGGAAAAGTCAGATACCTATTGGTATAATGCTGACTTACCGCCTGCTTCGCAGACAGTTCGTGTACGCACAGAAAGAAAAACAGCCGTAGACGGCGTTACAAAAGAAACAATCTTTGTTACAATTAAACGAAAAGAAATACGCAATGTAGTCGAAGTTAATGATGAAATTGAATTTACTGTTTCTTCTAAGCATGAATTTGAAAAATATCTCCAAGATGCAGGTTATTCAATTGCACGTAAAAAACAAAAGTCTGTTGAATCGTGGCAATATGAAGGTGTGCTTTTAGAGTTGTGTTCTATTATGCAATTGGGTAATTTTTTAGAAATAGAAATTTTAAGCGAAAGTAACGATGTAAAAACGAGTCATGAGTGTCAAGAAATTATGTATGCTTTACTGGAACGCTGTGATATAAATAAAGATGCTATCGAAACAGCATATTATTCAGAGTTGCTCGAGCGTCTAAATAAATAAAAACTGTAAAAGAAAGAAGAGGAACCTATGGCAGAGAAAGAAAGTAAATTAGGAATAATTATATTAACCGTATTGGGACTTGCAGCCGCCTTCGGAGGTGTTTACTCAATAATTAATATGATGAATCCACAAGATAAAGAAGAAGATAAAACCTCTATTGAATCCTCTGCCAGTATGCAAGCAAAAACACAGGTAGAAGATTTAGAGGAAGAATATATTGCTGTTGTGTCTGTTAAAGGTGTTATAGAAGAAAAAAATGAAACATATGATCAAGATTGGCTAACAGGCACAATTGAAGTACTTAAAGAAGATGAAAAAAACAAGGCTGTATTATTAGCAATAAATTCTCCTGGTGGTGGACTTTATGAAGCTGATGAAGTGTATTATGCCTTGCAAAAATATAAGGAAAGTGGTAAGCCTGTTTGGGCATATCTTGGACAAACAGCAGCATCTGGAGGGTATTACATTGCCTGTGCTGCAGATCAGATTTTTGCACATAAAACAACACTGACCGGTTCTATTGGAGTTCTTTTAGGCCCGTCTATTGATATAAGCGAATTACTCGAAAAATACGGTATTAAAACAACGACATTTACCTCTGGTGCAAACAAAAACATGCTTAGTTTTGATAATCCCGTTACAGATGAGCAAAGACAAATTATGCAATCAATTGTAGATGATGCATATGAACAATTTGTAGAAGTAGTGGTAAACGGTCGTAGTTTGCCAGAAAGCCAAGTTCGCATTCTTGCAGATGGACGTATTTATACCGCAAGACAAGCACTAGAAAATAATCTAATAGATGATATTTTGTACTTTGATCAAACGCTTGCAGCATTACAAGATGCACTCTTAGCTGAGATTGCAGAAAAAAATACTGTAGACAATATGGAGACCTCAGAAAAAGATACAAAAACAAGTGATACAGAAGAAGTTGATGGAGAAGAAGATATCGATGACGAAGTTGAAACTGAAGAGAAGTCTGAATACGCAGTTGAATATTTTGAGCCACGTCGCAATTCTGATTCTTTCTACGAATTGCTTGATGATTTAAGTTTTTTTCTAAAATCACCAGCAGTTACAAACGAATCAATGCAGTTATTAGAAAAAATTACAAACGAAACAGCAGCATCTAATTATCGATTACAATTATAGTTTGATTTAATTATACAATAGTAGTAGAATAGTACACGGAGGAAGTATGATTATAGATGCAGTTTCTGATTTTATATTAGGCGAAAAAACAAAAAAAAAGTTTTCAGAGTTATATGGCGAAGAAAATGAGCAATTAAGCTATCAGCAAAAACGCTACATAAAACTTGCAGAAGAGCATAAAAAAAAATACTCTATAAACGAGACACGTCTTTTTAGTTCCCCTGGGCGCACAGAGATTGGTGGAAATCATACCGATCATAACTTAGGAAAAGTACTCGCTTCTAGCGTGCCTCTTGATTGTATTGGTGCTGTTACACCGACCGAAGATGGTATAATAAGCATTTATGACTTGAGTTATAATGAGGAATTTACTGTGGATACCGCAAGTTCTGAGCGTATTATGAGCGAAAAAGGTTCTATTGCTCTTGTACGCGGGGTAGTGCAGGGTTTTAAGAACTTTGGTTATAAAGTCGGAGGTTTTAAGGCAACTTTTACAACCGATGTAATTGCGGCAGCCGGTGTTAGCTCTTCTGCATCTTTCGAAATGATGCTATGCTGTATTTTGAGTAATTTGTATAATGGTGCAAGTATTCCCGTGCATAAGTTTGCCCAAATAGGACAATTTGCAGAAAACAAATACTGGGATAAATCTTCGGGGCTACTCGACCAAATGGCGTGCGCTGTGGGTGGACTTATACGTATTGATTTTAAGAATCCCACAGATCCACAAGTTGAACAAGTGCATTTTGATTTTGCAAAACAACATTATAACGCAATAATTGTAAATACCGGAAAAGGGCACGCAGACCTTTCGGCTGAATACTCATCTATTCCCCACGAAATGAAGTCTGTTGCACAATTTTTTGGAAAGCAAACGCTCAGAGAGCTTGACATAACAGATTTGCTTGCAAATCTTCCAGAAGTACGAAAAACTTGTGGAGACAGAGCTGTTATGCGTGCCTTCCATTATTTT
>CAYJNB010000169.1:0-1435 GCA_964371205.1 uncultured Treponemataceae bacterium | reverse complement strand
AGTTTATCGCCTGTTTTTCCGATGCGCTGTAGTTTTTGTACTGATTTTTGGAATAGCTCCTCTACGTCATGCTCTTCAAAGTATTCTCCGAGTACTTCTGCAGAAACATCGCGAGCTATGCCTCTTTTTGCAAGTTCTATACTGAGTCTTGTGGGTCCTTCTGCCTTGCTAATACTTCTGTTTCTCAAAAAAGCCTCGGCAAAACGCCTGTTGTCTAAAAATTTTTTGCTTTCTAGATAGTCGAGAGCCTTTGCAATGGCAGGTTTAGAATGCTCTTTGTTGCGTAATTTTGTTTCGAGCATAGAGCGAGACTGTTCGCTTCTAGCTAAATAGGTAATAGCCTTCTGCTCTGCAGAAAAGGCGAGTGCTGCATCTAAGATGTCGTTTTGTTCTTCTTCGTCTTCAAAAACAGAACCTACATCAATATTCTCAGGGTGAATGAGAGAAAGATAGGTGGTGCGTAAAAAAAAAGTCCCAGAGGAAGTTGCTAATTGCAAAACGTCCTGTGAGACTTCTTTTATTCCAGTTACAGTCAATACTAACGTTTGCTGAATTGGAATCTGCGACGTGCACCGCGTTGACCGTATTTTTTACGTTCAACCATACGTGAGTCACGTGTAAGGAATCCGTTAGCCTTAAGTGATGAATGATTTGCTGGGTCAACTTGAATTAAAGCGCGTGAAAGTCCGTGAAGACAAGCACCTGCTTGACCTTTTAATCCGCCACCATTTACATTGATAAGAATGTCATATTTGTTTTCGCTAGATGTTACCATAAGAGCTTGACGAACAACTAAAACTTGTTCAGGAGTTGCAAAGTAATCGTTGATTTCTTTGCCGTTTACAGTAACTTTCCCTGCACCTTCGCGAATGTATACGCGAGCTACAGATGTCTTTCTTCTTCCTGTTCCGATACCGATATTTTTTACCACAATAAACTCCTACTTATAGTTCGAGCGGCTGAGGGTTTTGTGCCGCATGAGGATGTTCACTCCCCGGATATACTTTAACATTAGTAAGCAATGTGCGTCCTAATCTACCGTTAGGGAGCATTCCCTTAATAGCCAACATAATAGGATCTTCAGGATGGCGTTCTAATTTCTTTGTAAAAGTGAAAGATTTTAATCCACCTACATATCCTGTGTGATGATGATACATTTTTTTAAGTGCTTTGTTTCCAGTTACAGCAATTTGTGCTGCATTGATAATAACAATAAAATCACCCATTTCTTGGTTAGGGGTAAATGTTACCTTGTGTTTACCACGGAGCATATAAGCAACTTTTGCTGCTAAACGTCCTAATGGCTTTCCAGCCGCGTCGATTACGTACCAATTACGTACGGCTTCATGTTCTTTTACATAAATTGTTTTCATGTATATACCTTATTAAAAACTTTAACGAGGAAGCTACTACGCAGCCCTCTTTATTTATCGAT
>CAYJNB010000168.1:0-4892 GCA_964371205.1 uncultured Treponemataceae bacterium | reverse complement strand
TCCAAATGGGACTTATGCTAACTATAATGATAGTATAACCTCTGTTCAAATGGGTGATGTAGACATTGCTAGTTTAGATAGTGCTTCTAACTGGCTTGAGTCAGCAGGTGTTTTACTGGCTCCATATGCATTTGATTCATATGACCACTGGAAGAACTTTAAAGAAAGTGACTTACGAGAAGAAATTAGTACAGCTATTGAAGAAGCAGTAGGTGATATTGTTCAATTGAATATGTTTAACTTTGGCTTCCGTAATCTAACAGCAAACAAAGAAATTAAAGGCTTAGAAGATTTTGCTGGATTAACTTTACGCTGTGTAAACTTTGAACCATATTCAACATTAAAGGATGTATTTGATGTAGCAATTACTTCAATTCCAATTGAAGATGTATACATGAGTCTACAAACAGGTGTAGCAGATGCCCAAGAAAATCCATACACTCAAATTGTTACTATGAAGTTTTATGAAGTTCAAGATTACTTAATGAAAACACAACACTTCTTAGCAGTTTCTTCTACAATTATGAATGAAGATTTATGGAATTCTCTTTCTTCAGAAGATCAGGCAATTTTCCAAGAAGTATTTACAAATTTCGGTAATCGTATTGATCAACTTACAGTAGAAAAAGAACAAGCTTTAGAGCAAATTTGTGTTGATAATGGCATGACTATTATCAATAATGTTGACATTACCCCTTATAAAGCTAATGCCGCAAAAGTAGTAGCCGGAAAGCCAGCTTGGGTTGAATGGTATAACGCAATTCAAGAGTATAAGTAATCAATTGGTACTCCTGCTTTTTATAAGAAAAGTAGGAGTTATTTCTTATAGCTAAAGAGGTAAACTACGTAGTTGTGAAAAAATTTTATATAAAGTTTTCAAAAATTAATACATTTTTGATGGAGATAGAAAAGTCTATAGGGAGTCTTCTTTTAGCAATTCTTTTTGCTACAATGATAACGAATGCTCTATTGAGATATGTTTTTGACAGCGGACTTAATTGGTCAGACGAATTGAATGGTTTTTTATTTGTTTGGTTTTCTTTCTTATCTGCTAGTTATGTAATGGGTAAAAATGGACATATTTCTATTACTGCATTTGTCGATTTACTTCCAAAGGTAGGCAAATACATTGTTCGACAAATAATGAATGTAATTATGATATATTTTTCAGCCCTTTATGCTTTTTCTTTAGAAAGAGTGATTAGTAGATTACACGTATCAAATGTAATGCGCTTACCTTTAAATATAGTTTATTTTATTTTGCCAGTAAGTTTTATTTTATTCGTAATACATATTGCTTTTAATATGTTAAGCGAAACGCTAGAACTAAAATATGGTAAAGAGGTGGAAGTAAAATGACAGCCCTTTTTGTTTTTTTGGCTAGTTTTGTAGTTCTTTTTCTTTTAGGTATGCCAATAGCTATGGCTATGATTACCTCTTCTTTTTTATATGCAATTCATAGCGGTATGGATATTGCAATTATGGGAACAAAGATGTTTACCGGATTGAATAACTTTGCTTTGATTGCTATTCCGTTATTCATTTTAACAGCAGAGGTTATGAATAGAACTTCTGTTGCTGATAGAATTTTTAAATTTTGTAAAGATATGGTGGGATATATTCCTGGTGGAATGGGACATGTGAATATTACCACGAGTATAATTTTTGCTGGAATGTCAGGTTCTGCTGTAGCTGACGCAGGGGGAATCGGGCACTTAGCATATAAGGCTATGGTAGATGAAGGGTATAGCGAAGAGTTTAGTGCTAGTACCACAATTGCATCCTCTACTGTTGGGCCAATTATACCTCCAAGTATACCTGCGGTTGTTTACGCGATGGTAGCAAACGTATCTGTTGGAAAACTATTATTTGGAGGTATTATTCCTGGAATCTTTATGGGAATAATACTAATGCTTTATGTGTATTTTTATGCAAAGCGACATAATGTTCCAAAGCTCAAATGGCTAGGAAAACGCGCTTATTTTTCTTCGTTGCTACGTTCTTTTGTTTCTTGTATATTGCCGTTGCTAACACCAGCTATTCTCCTTGGAGGAATCTATTTTAGTGTAGTTACCACAACAGAGGCAGCCGCTCTTGCTGTATTTTATGCCTTAATACTGGGTGTTTTAATATATCGAACGATGAAATTGAATGATTTTATTAGTTGCCTCAAAAGAGTCTTTGTAACAAGTGGTTCAGTTTTATTAGTAATACCTGCTGCAAAATGTTTTAGCTTTGTAATGACAGCAGAAAATTTGCAAGATCAAATATACTATGCAATTACTGCCTTTGCTGGAGAAAGTCAATTCCTAATTGCTGTTTGTATTACGGTTTTATTTTTAGTATTAGGTTGCTTAAGTGATCCTAATATCAACATTATGGTGTTCATTCCAATGGTATTACCATTAATAAGTGCAGCGGGATTTGATCCAATTCATGCAGGTATTTGTATAATCATAATTGCTATGATTGGTAATATTACTCCTCCTGTAGGTGTAGTGCTTATGACTACTTGTAGTATAGAAAAGCTTTCTATGGAAAAGGTCTGTAAAACGCTATGGCCATTTATAGTTGTATTAATGGTAGAAGTAGTAATTTTATGGTCAATTCCAGAGCTGGTTACATGGTTGCCAAATTTAATAATGAAATAAATAGGTAGGGAATAATTATATGAGATATATAGTTGTCGATTTAGGTAGTACTTTTGTAAAATCGGCAGTTTTTGACATACATACCGACGAATTGCTTTTCGAAGAAAAGTACGAATCCCCTAAAAACCAGTCAACAGTAGATGGGTGTTTTGAGAATAACGCGTATTTATTTGTAGAGATTGTAAAGAAGATTATCGAAAATGTGTATAAAAAAATAGGTGTCTGTGATGGAATACTGTTTTCTACTCAGCAACATGGATGTGTTTTAACACATCCTATGCTAAAAGAAGACTTATTTATTTCTTGGCAAGATACAAGATCTATGAAAATAAATCCAAAAACCCAAAATACTTATCTTGATGATTTAATGCAACTGTTACCACGTGAAGCAATGCAATCAACTGGGGTATATATAAAGCCTGCCTTGGCACTTTGTAACGTATATACGTTATTTGAAGAAAGAAATCTTCCCAAAATTGCAGGCACAAAAATGTATACTCTAGGCTCTTATGTTATTAATGCTCTAACTGGAAAAAATATCTGCCATATAACTAATGCAGCTCCTTTGGGGTTTGCAAATATTTTGACTGGTTCATGGGAAACAAGTATTTTAGAAAAGACAGGTTTAGACTTCATTGAACTTCCAGAAATCAGTATGGAGATGAATATTGCAGGTAATTATGTTTTAGATGGATTTGATTTACCTGTTTACCTCGATGCCGGAGATGTACAAACGTGCACCTACGGAGCAGGTGCCGATGTAGACGATTTGCTAATTCATATCGGAACAAGTGGCCAGCTCATCTACGTATGCGATAATTTTGAAATCGGGGATTTTGAATTAAGGCCATATTTTGAAGGTAAGTTTTGTAAGGTTGTTTCGCGAATGCCTGGCGGTAGAAATTTTGATGTTCAAATTGAATATATTAAGGATATTGCAGAAAAACTTTTTGGTTTAAAACTGACTATTGCAGAGATATGTAAAAAAATAGATGCGATTTCTTTGAGTAACCCTAATGTAAATACAGACTTAGTAGTGGATTGTAATTTTTATGATATGCCAGACGGAAGAGTAGGTGGGAGTATTTCTAATATACTTAATAATAATTTAAATGTATTAGAGGTTTTTCAAGCAACGGTTAATGATTTTGGAAATAAATATAAAAAGTATTCTGATATGTTATTAAATAATTCTGCACTTAAAGGAAGTCTTTATTTTGTAGGTGGTGCTCTAATTAAAAATATGCCATTACAAAATGCAATTTTAAATGCTCTAGGAATAGCTTCTGCAAAAATTAGCAATAAAGAAGAAGTCTATCAAGGTATGTTAAGACTAGTAAAAAGCAGTGTAAAAATAGGAGAGATAGCAGTATGAATGTAATAAGTAAAAAAAAATAGAAGTAATATGGGGGCTTTTATTTCTGAATTCCCTGCTCCTAATCTGGTAAGATTAATGCAAGCTTCTGGACTAGACTTTGCAATTTTGGATTGTGAGCATGGATACTTTTCTGATAGTCAAGTTGCAGCAATAGCCGCTGTGGCTAACGGAATACAGTTTCCTTTAATTGTAAGAGTTCCAAATGTAAATAGGGAACATATTCAAAAATTTTTAGATGCCGGAGTCGATGGGATTCTAGTACCTATGTTAGAGACAGTTGAGCAGGCTACTAGCTTAGTTAAATTTGGAAAATATTTTCCAGAAGGTGCCAGAGGTGTTTCTACTATGCGACCTCATAGTAATTATAATCCTGGGGAATTAAAAGCATATATGCATAAAGCTAACAAGGGTGTTATGCTCTATGCACAGATAGAAACAAAACTGGGAATTGAAAATGCCGATGCAATTGCAAAAACACCTGGAATTGACGGTTTAATCTTAGGTCCTAATGATTTATCTTGCGACTTTGGAAGTCCAGGGGAAATTGCAACTGAGGAAATGATGAACGCTTATAAAAAAGTAGTTGCTGATTGTAATAAGCATAATAAAGTAAGTGGTATTATTACAACAAATATGGATGTAATTCATAAATGCGAAAAGATGGGGATGTCGGTATTTAGTTGCAATAGTGAACTAGGTTTTATTTCCCAAGCTATTAAATCAATGTTAAAAACCTTTTTTAAGGATTAATGCAAAAAGCTCGACAAAAATGTCGAGCTTTTTTACAAATAATTAGTAAGTATGTAAACTATTTGTTAAATTTGCGTCCTGCAAAGATTGCTTGATCGCCCAATTCTTCTTCG
>CAYJNB010000167.1:0-4892 GCA_964371205.1 uncultured Treponemataceae bacterium | reverse complement strand
GACTAAACACAACTGCTTACTTCTTGCCAAATAAACCCTTGAGCATCGACATAAACCCCTTCTTTTGAGCTGGTTTTGCGTCAACTCGTTTTTGATTCGTATTTTGCCCTTTAAAGGAGTTTTTATTTTTTGAATCAAATCGTTTACTGTCAGACTTTTTGCCTGAGCCGGATTTATTATATCCCTTATTGGAATATGAACCTTTTCCAGTTTTTTGGCTACGTTCACCGTAGGGTTTGCCTGACTTTCTTGGAGTCTCTGACGAAGAAGCATACTTTTCTTTGTACACTTTCATGCGCTCTTCAAAACTCAAGTTAGACAAATCTTGTCGATTTTCACTCTTGCCATAACTAGCAACACTATGGCGTGCCTTTCCAGACTTAAAGCCGTCTTTAGTGCCACGATTTCTATCGCGGTTATCGCCTCGTGTACCTTGAGCAGAGTTACGAGAATGTTTGCCGTCGCGCGAATATCCATGTTCGCCACGTCCACGGCGATTGTCGCTACGCCCATCGTTTCTGTTACCAGGGCGGCCACCACGTCTATCTCGACCATCCTCTTCTTCGTAACGACCTGTTTTAATATAGATGTCCTTACTCTTGTCTTCAACAAACATATCTTCAGAAGCAACAATTGAAGGAATCGTCATTTCAATATATTTTTCGATTGAAGGCAGGTTATACACGTCTTGCTCACTGCAAAATGTGTATGCCCTACCAGAGCGGCCAGCACGTGCTGTACGACCAATTCGATGCACATAGTTTTCGCTTTCGTTTGGTAAATCATAGTTAACTACTAATTGTAAATCGTCAACGTCAATCCCGCGAGCAGCAACATCGGTTGCAGTAAGACAAGCAAGCTTGCCTTCTTTGAATTGTTTCATTACAGACAAACGTTTTGACTGCGGAAGATCTCCAATAATAAACTCAGTTTTAATACCATTGAGTGTAAGGCGTTTTGCAACAACTTCTGTCATACGTTTTGTGTTACAGAAAATTATTGAACTTTCAGCATTTTCCTTTGCTAAAATACCAAGGAGCAAGCTCATTTTTTCATCACTTGAAACATGAATTAATTGTTGGTCAATTTCGTTTACCGTAATATTTTCTGCTTCAATAGTAATCTCTTCTGCATCCTCGGTGTATTCCCATGCAAGATTTTTTACGTAGGTATTGAGTGTTGCACTAAAAAGCATTGTTTGTCTTTTGCTTGCTTCGGGAAGTACTTTTATAAGCGTACGCAAGTCGGGGTAGAAACCCATGTCGAACATGCGATCTGCCTCATCCACTACTAAAAAGCCAACCTCGCTTAAGTCCATAAAGCCGCTTTCTTGTAAGTCGATAATACGTCCAGGTGTTCCAATAATTACATCTACACCCTTTTTTAAGAACTCTTTTTGTTTTTCGTAGCCAACGCCACCGTAAAAACTTGCTGCAAACAACTTGGTATGCTTTAAAAGGGTTTTAGCCTCTTCTTCAATCTGCACTGCCAATTCACGTGTTGGCGCCATAACTAATGCTTTTTTTCCGGCAGATTCTGCCTTTGTTAACATTTGCTCAAAAACTGCAATTAAGTATGCAGCTGTTTTACCGGTTCCTGTTTGTGATTGCACATATAAATCTGTACCCTTCTTGGTGTGCAAAAGAACCTGCTCTTGCACGGGGGTGCACACTTCGTAGCCTGCATTATCTACCCCGCGCTGCACTTCTTCATGAAGTGCTAATTCAGTAAATTTCATAACTTCTCTTTATATTTATAGTTTGACTGCTCAAAATCGCTCAATTTACACTTGTAACGCTTCTTACAGCCCCTTATAGGCCTTTGTAAACATATAATTATTAGGTCACCTCTGAAAATTAACAGGATTTTTAGAGGTATCCAATATATTACCGTATTTTGCAAAAAGTGAAAAGAGGTTAGGAGCTTTGATACAGCTAATGGTAACTTTAGGAAAGTAAAAATAATCACTCCCAGCCTATTTGACTTGTGTATAATAGGATTTAGGTATATAGTATATGCTATGAATAGCGCATTATTTACAGATTTTTATGAATTAACCATGGCTCAAGGCTTTTGGCGGCAAGGAATGAATTTTCCGGCTGTTTTTGATATGTTTTTTAGACGACAACCTTTTGGAAGTGGCTTTTCTGTTTTTGCAGGACTCGAAACACTCCTAGACGACTTACAAGAATTACACTTTTCGGCCGAAGATCTTGACTACCTTAAAGAACAAAATCTCTTTGATGCAGACTTTTTAGAGTACCTTTCAAACTTTTCTTTTAAAGGAGATTTGTACGCTATGGACGAAGGCTCTGTTATTTTTCCGAACGAGCCAATTTTACGCATACATGGCGGACTCATCGAAGCACAAATTATCGAAGGGCTTGTTTTAAATAAACTCAATTTTCAAAGCCTTATTGCAACCAAGACAGCTCGCATTTATCTAGCATCTCGAGAATCGCATTTAATGGAATTTGGTTTGCGACGAGCACAAGGTTTTGATGGTGCGATGAGTGCTTCGCGTGCTGCCTTTATCGGTGGAGCAAAATCTACCAGTAACACGCTTGCAGGTCGCATGTATGGTATTCCAGTACAAGGTACTATGGCACACTCATGGATTATGTCCTTTAAATCAGAATTAGAAGCCTTTGAAACCTATGCGAAAATGTATCCAGATAATAGCGTTTTTCTTATAGATACCTACGATACGCTTAATAGCGGAATAAAAAATGCAATTATCGTAGGCAAAAAACTCATTGAACAAGGCAAACGATTTGGAGTACGTCTCGACTCTGGCGATATTCAGTATCTATCGCAAAAGGTACGCAAATGTCTCGATGATGCCGGCTGCCACGATGCCTTTATTGCTGTGTCAAACGAACTTAACGAAGAAATAATTGAAACGCTTGTGCAACAAAATGCTCCTATCGATAGCTGGGGAGTTGGTACACACATGGTTACTGGGGGCTCAGAGTCTTCCTTTACTGGTGTTTACAAACTTGCAGCGCGTTCTGAGCAATTACATCAAACAGAGCTCATTCCCACTATGAAATTTTCTGATAATCCCGAAAAAACCACCAACCCTGGCATTAAAAATGTATGGCGTATTTTTGACGAAACCGGAATGGCAGTAGGCGATGTACTTACGTTGGAAGGGGAAGAAATTATTGCAGGCAAGGAACATATCTTCCATCACCCTTCCACCGACTACCGCTATTTTACTTTTACCCCAAGCAAGGTTGAACCTCTTTTAAAACTACGCCTCAAAGAAGGTAAACTAGTAGAAAAACAACTACCCGAAAAAGAGCGTCTTTTAAATAGTAAAAAACGCCTACAAGAACAACTTGCTTACTTTGACTCAACGTTTAAGCGGCAATTGAATCCGCATATTTATAAGGTATCGATTAGCGAAAAACTTCGCGATTTAAAACTGAGCTTTATCGAAAGTCATAAACCCGAGACAAAGACCTAAGTTAATACTAAGAGAGGCAGTTTTTATCCTACTTGTCGCATGGCGGGTAGGTTAGATAATCCATTTTTACATTTTTTAATGCTTCAAATAAACGGCGTTTTTCTGTAGCATTACCCTTTGTTAAGTCAGCAAGTCTCTTGCGAGCTTCTTTTCGCCCTGAATTATCTTGGTATGTACACGTACATGTTTGTTTTGCATAGCCACGCTCATTTACGTGTGCTATTATTGTTTTTTCATCTGCCATACACAGTGGACGAATTATTGTAATTGGATATTTTTCGTACTTTAAGCGTGGCGGCATTGTCGAAAGCTCGCCTCGCCCAAGTGCATTCATTAAAAGCGTTTCTAATATGTCATCCATGTGATGTCCAAGTGCAATCTTATTAAAGCCGTGCTCCATTGCATAATTGGTAAGCTCAGTACGCCTTTGCAGGGAACACCACCAGCAATTCATTTTTTGTCCCTCTTTTAGGCGAGCGAGCACATCTGCCGTTTCTGTTGCAACAGAAACCCCCCAAGACTCAAAATTTGCAACAAGCTCTTTTGCAAGAGGAGAGCCAATACCACTAGCAATATGCAAAGCTTCAAATTCAAAATGAGCACCCACTCTCTTTTTGCGATTTGCAAAATACTCAACAAGCGCTGTGGAATCCTTTCCCCCACTCGCTCCGATTAATATACGGTCCCCATCTTCAATCATGCGGTAGTCATGAACAGCTCTATCTATAACTCTAAATAATTTTGGTTGTGGCATGGATTGAGTGTAGCATATTCGGTTAACTATTTCTATCTCAAAACATTAATCATTAAATATGATTTAGCCCTCTTTACTACAGATTTTTTATAATTTTTTTGCTATACTTTTTCTCATGGATTTAGAACTATTACGCTACCGTGCAGAGATTATGCAAAAGATACGGCTTTTTTTTATTGAGCGCGATTACCTCGAAACAGATACGCCCGCTTTGAGCCCCTCTCTTATTCCCGAAACCTGTCTAGAAGTGTTTAAAACAGAGTACCTTGAACCGTGGAGTACTAAAGTTCGTTCTCTATACTTAGTACCCTCTCCAGAGATTTACATGAAAAAAATAATTGCCCAGCACAAGGTATCAGTTTTTCAGCTTTCTAAGTGTTATCGGAATGTAGAATCTTGTGGCAATATGCACAGTCCAGAGTTTACCATGCTCGAATACTACACTATGAATGCATCCTACACTGAGTCTGCCCAAATTACAGAGGATTTTTTGCGTTCACTTCACCCTCGATTTAATAGACCATTCACCTATGTTAGTATGAACGAAGCTTTTTTACAACTTGCAGGATTCAGTTTACTCACAGCAACAGAGGGCGAATTGAGTGATCAAGCAAAAAATTAGGGCTAGCCCCTGAATCTTGCAAAAACTGGAACGACCTTTACCAA
>CAYJNB010000166.1:0-4930 GCA_964371205.1 uncultured Treponemataceae bacterium | reverse complement strand
ATGCCCGTACTAAATGGAGTAGATGCGTGCACTTTAATTCGAACCTTTGATGAGAGAGTAAAAATTGTAATGCTCACAGCATACGCAGATTTTCAGTATGCTCAAAAATCAATAAAAAATAGAGTTTTTGATTATATTACTAAACCATATTCTTTAGATACACTTAGAGAGTGCATGGAAAAAATTATTCCTTCTACTGGAATCGACGCTCATCAAAAAAAAATAGAAGATGTAAAAAACTATATTCATTCTACCTACATGAATGAAATTAGTTTAGATAGTATAGCTCAATTTGCTTCTATAAGCCGATTTCATTTGAGTCGTACATTTAAAAGTATTGAAGGAATAAGTATTAACCACTACATTCAAAATATTCGTATTAACCAAGCAAAGAAACTTTTGTTGGAGGGTAAAAGTGCAACTGAAGTTGCATATAGCGTTGGTTTTAATGACCCTGCATATTTTGGCAAACTTTTTAAACATTTAACCGGGATTACTCCATCTAGTTACGGAAAAGCAAAAAAGTCATAATATAAAGCAAATTTTTCCATTCTCTTTTATAAAAAAAATGATATGCTTATATTAGCAAGGAGAATTAAATGAAAAAAATTACTTTTTTAGCTGTAACTTTACTAACAATTGTTACACTCACACTGACAGGATGCTCAGGAAACAAAGAAGAAGCTGCTTCAAATGAACCTACAGTATTAAAGGTAGGACTTCACAACCCTGAGTCGCACCCACTTTGCCAAGGTATTAAAGAATTTGGCGAAATATTAGAAGAAAAAACTGATGGACGTTATGTATTAGACATTTACTACGGCGGTCAGCTTGGAAATAAACCAACACACCTCCAATCATTACAAACTGGTGTTTTGGACATTACCATGATTATGTCTGGACCAATTATTGACTTTGGGGCAAAAGATTTAAGCGTTTTTATGCTTCCATATTTGTATGATAATGTTGAACATGCACGTGCTGTTTTAAAAAGCGATATTGGAAAAGGACTTCTTGCAAATATTCAAGAGTCTGGAACAAAAATGGTTGCTTTAGGTGCATACCAAGAATCTGCAAGAAACTTCTTCTTTACCGAAAAGCCTGCAAGTACTATTGCTGACTTACAAGGAATGAAAATTCGTGCACAAGAAGGCTCTATGTACATCGAAACTATGGAGTCTTTTGGAGCAAGTGCTACACCAGTAGCTTTTTCAGAACTATACTCAGCTTTGCAAACAGGCGTTGTAGATGGTGCTGAACAACCACTTTCTGGCTATTACAACAACAAATTCCAAGAAGTTGCAAAATACTATCTTCTTGATAAGCACGAAATCAGTCCTAACTTAATCCTTTTCTCTGAAGTAACTTGGAATAAAATTCCAGATGCCGACAAGAAAATTATCCAAGAATCTTTTGAAGAGTCTGTATCATACTTTAATGAACTTTCTGATGCTGCTGATGGAGAATACTTACAAAAAATGAAGGACGAAGGCGTAATGATTATTGAACCTGAAAATCCTCAAGAATGGAGAGATGCAGTTGCACCTGTTCTCGAAAAGTACGGAAAAGAATATTCAGATATTATTACTAAAATTAAAAATACAAAGTATTAATCAAAAAGCATAAAGTATGCAAAAGCTCTCCGTGCTGGAGAGCTTTTTTTAAAGCAGGATAAAAATGAAACTAATTAGCAATGATGTAAGGTCAAAGTTAGATAAGATAACTAATACCATCTATTACGGTATAGAAATAATATGTAAGTTACTATTTATAGTTATGGTATTTTCGATTTCTTATGCAGTATTCGGAAGATTTGTTCTAAAAAGTGCTCCGCGCTGGTGCGAAGAATTAGGTATTCTATGCATGGTTTGGATTTGTTTTTTAAGTTCAACCTTAGCTATAAAAGATGGAACACATATTAGAATGACGTTATTAGAAGTTTTTCTACCTAAATCTATTTGTCATAAATTACATCTATTTTCATATATTGGAATTTTAGCTATTAGTATAATCTGGATGATTTATGGCTATCAGGTTGTATTGCTATCTCTTGTTCCCCGAATGCCTTCGACACAATTATCTATGGCATGGCTTTATTCAACTGTCATGGTAACTGGATTCTGTGGAATAATTATGTCCATATCTAAACTACTGGAGAGCACAAACAATGATAGATAGTACCGCAATATTTTTATTACTTGGGTCCTTTTTTGGATTGATTTTATTTGGAATACACATAGCTTATGCTATGGGATTAGCTTCATTTTTTACTTTATTGTACTTAGAAATACCTTTAACAACACTTGTTAATACGATGGTAGATGGTATAGATGGGTTTACGTTTTTATCCATCCCATTTTTCATCCTTGCTGGGGAGATAATGGCAAAAGGCGGTATTTCTGACCGACTTATAAAGCTTTCGTCTGCTCTTGTAGGCTGGATGAGAGGTGGCTTAGGAATGGTTAACATAGTAGCTAGTATGTTTTTTGGTGGTATATCTGGTTCTGCAACCGCAGATACGGCTTCCATTGGTTCTATTATGATTCCTATGATGAAAAAAGACGGATACGATGGAGAGTTTTCGACTGCCGTTACTATGGCAAGCTCTGTTCAAGGTCTCTTAGTTCCGCCAAGCCATAATATGATTATTTATGCAATGGCTGCTGGGGGCGTTTCGGTTGGAAGTTTATTTATGGCTGGAATTGCTCCAGGTATTTTCCTAGGATTAGCTTTAATGGCCTATTGTTACTTTGTTTCAAAAGCACGCAGCTATCCAAAAGGAGATGCATTTAGTTTTAAGAATGCTTGTATTGCAATTAAAGATGCAATTTGGGGATTAATGACTGTTCTTATAGTTGTAATTGGTGTGGTTTTTGGAGTATTTACACCAACAGAATCTGCGGCAATAGCAGCTGTATATGCATTTGTTATTACTTTTTTTGTATATAGAGAAATTCCATTAAAAGATTTTTCTAAAATTCTTACCTCAAGTATTAAAACATTATCTATAGTACTTTTACTAATTGCATCTGCTGGAACATTTGGATTTTTAGCAGCATACTTAAAATTACCAACATTTATTTCTAATTCTATTCTTGGATTAACAGATAATGCAATCATTATTTTACTTTTAATAAATATAATTCTTTTAATTCTTGGAACAATAATGGGTATGGCATCCATCATTATAATTATGACTCCTATTCTACTTCCAATCGTAACAACATTAGGTGTTGATCCAATACAATTTGGAGTTATTATGATTCTTAACTGTGGAATTGGATTAATTACACCACCAGTTGGAGGTGTTCTCTTTGTTGGTAGTGGAATCTCAGGGCTAAAAATTGAGACACTTGTTAAAGCCATGGGACCATTTTATATAGTAATGGTTGGTGTTCTCTTGGCCTTAACATTTATTCCAGAGATTTCATTATTTTTACCAAATCTAATCTTTAAATAGGAGATAGCATGAAAAATGTATTAATGATATGTACAGACCACTGGAGTGCACAACTAATGGGAGCAGCGGGACACTCAACAATTATGACCCCTACTCTCGATACATTAGCAAATAACGGCCTACGATTTACAAATATGTATAGCGAATGCCCAGTTTGTATTCCTGCAAGACGAAGCCTTATGACCGGCTTAACACCACGTACGCATGGAGATAGAGTATATAATGACACCTTATTAATGCCAGATGTAAAGACACTTGCACAATCCTTTAGCGAAGCAGGTTACCAAACATATGGCGTAGGTAAGTTACACGTATATCCACAAAGAAATCGTATTGGGTTTGACGATGTAATTTTACAAGAAGAAGGCCGATATGAATTTGGCTGTGTCGATGACTATCAAATATTTTTGGGTGAAAATGGACTAACAGGACAAGAATACATGCATTGTATGGGAAACAATACGTATTATACTCGCCCATGGCATTTAGATGAAAAATTTCACCCGACTAATTGGGCTACAAAAGAAATGATGATGCAAATGAAACGAAAAGATCCGACACGACCGGCTTTTTATTATATTTCGTATCAATTTCCACATCCTCCTCTTGTACCATTACAAGAATACAATGATATGTACACTCTAGATGAAATTGAACAACCTTTTTTTGGAGACTTCTTAGATGATAGCTTTATTATGCAAAGCTTTTGCGAAGATGCAAAACAATATTCAAAAAAGGAGATTCTTCTTGCTAAAAGAGCGTTTTATGCTCAGTGTACACATATTGACCATCAAATCAGACTGCTTATAGGAACATTACGTGAGACAAATCTTCTTGATGATACGTATATAGTATTTTTAAGTGATCATGGAGATATGCTTTTTGATCAAAACATGGTAGCAAAAAGGTGTTTTTACGAAGGAGCGTCAAATATCCCTTGTATTATCTCTGGAAAAAGTCTAAAAGAAGAACTACGAGGAATAGATAATCGACTTGGTTGCCTTTCTGATATAATGCCGACACTACTCGACTTATGTAATATTCCTATTCCAAGTTCAGTAGAAGGACAATCTCTTGTTGCACCCGAAAAGCGCGACATGCTGTATGGAGAAGTTGGAGAAGGTTCAAAGGCAACAAGAATGGTACATGATGGTAGGTATAAACTCATATACTACCCTTATGGAAATGTTATACAATTGTTTGACTTACAAGATGATCCAAAAGAGTTACGTAATATTTGCGGACAAGCAGATGTAGAAAAAGTTCAAAAAAAATTAGAATTTTTCCTTATAGAAAATCTTTATGGTGATGATTTAAAATGGGTTACAGACAATAGCTTAACAGGAATGCAAGCTCCCGAATTTGTGTCAAAAAATGATTTTGAATTATATAATCAACGTGGGTATCACTGGCCAACACCAAATGGATATACTAATAAAGGTAAAAACGCTTAAAGAGACTTTCTGTTGA
>CAYJNB010000165.1:0-4933 GCA_964371205.1 uncultured Treponemataceae bacterium | reverse complement strand
GAAAAATCAGTCAGAAAGTCTCATTATGCAAAAATCCTTTCAGTCTTTAGCAAATCAAACAAATAAGGTTATTCTTGAATGGGATTATCAGCACCATACATTTACTGCAGTTTCTGATTATGCTACTGTATTTGGCAGAGAGCTTAGTATTTCTGATATCCGATCAGATTTTACAGATTCGACACTTATTCATAAAGAAGATCAACCTATACTTCGTTCGATTTTCAATAGCATTCTAAATGGAGAAAATACTTCGGGGCAAATGTTTCGAATCCAGCACAAGGATGGACGATATATATGGTCGTCGTTTTCTTCGATTGTGGTAAATAATAGCAATGGAAAACCAATTAAAGCACTTGCCTTCTTAGAAGATGTGGACGATGAAGTACGTCATACCGCGGCTTTAAAGAAAACGGCTGAGCTAGATGCACTTACCGGTGTATATAATAAAGCACAAACAGAATCACTTATTTCGTATGAATTAAAAAATCGCAAAAATTCTTTAGCTGCCTTATTTATTATGGATTTTGATAACTTTAAGCCGCTGAATGATACATTTGGACATATTAAAGGGGATGAAGTTCTCAAAGAAACAACAGATGGATTAAAACATATTTTCCGCAGCGATGATATCATTGGGCGAATTGGTGGAGATGAATTTTTTATCTATCTTAAAGAGGTCGGAACTGTTGAAGATATAAAAACGAAGGCAGATATTCTCTGTACCACACTAAAGAAAAAATATACGGAAGGCTCTGTAAGTGTTGAAATAACCTATAGCGTGGGAATAGCACTTGTTCCCGAGCACGGAACAGATTTAAAAACACTGTATGCTGCTGCAGACAAGGCCTTGTACAAGGTGAAGGCGAGAGGAAAAAACGGTTATCAAATTTATGATGATACGTTAATCTAGGGAAGACTTAAAAAACGCTAAAAATACTAAAAATAACTTTTCTTATTTCCTTTGTCATGCTATACTATTTTTTATGATATGGAATCCAGAATATGAATCAATGCCAATCGAGTCACTTCGTGCATTGCAGTTTGCTCGGTTAAAGAATTTGGTGGAACGTGTATATATGAACGTTCCTTTTTATCGCAAGAAATTTGACG
Source organism: uncultured Treponemataceae bacterium (assembly GCA_964371205.1). GTDB lineage: Bacteria > Spirochaetota > Spirochaetia > Treponematales > Treponemataceae > CAYJNB01. The sequence continues at coordinate 3,820 of CAYJNB010000165.1, read as the reverse complement.
AAATGGGTGTAACTCCAGAGAGTGTTACCTGTCTAGAAGATTTAGCAAAACTGCCGTTTACCACAAAGCTAGATTTACGCGATACGTATCCGTACGGACTTCTTGCTGTGCCGCAATCAGATATTGTTGAAGTGCATATGTCTTCTGGAACAACTGGAACTCCAGTAGTAGACGCCTACACAGCGAATGATATGGAAGACTGGTCAGAAGGAATGGCGCGTACTCTTTCTGGTGCAGGCGCAACTCGTTCAGATGTAATTCAAAATGCATTTGGGTATGGTCTTTTTACTGGTGGTTTAGGTGTTCACTACGGTACACAAAAAATCGGCGGAACCATTATTCCTATTTCTTCTGGGAATACTGAGAAGCAACTTATGCTCATGCGCGATTTTAAGTCAAATATTTTTACTTGTACTCCATCTTATGCCTTATTTATGGCAGAACAAGCAAAAGAAATGGGTATAGATACAGCATCTCTTCCTCTTAGAGCAGGTTGTTTTGGCGCAGAGCCTTGGTCAGAAAATATGCGCAAAGAAATTGAGAAAGAATGGAATATAAAAGCTTACGATATTTACGGATTAACAGAAATCACCGGACCTGGTGTTGCATTTGAGTGTGAAGCTCAGTATGGTATGCACTTTAACGAAGATCTCTGGTTCCCAGAAATTATAGATCCAGAGACAGGCAAAGTGCTCCCCGATGGTGAAAAAGGTGAATTAGTAATTACCACTATTACAAAAGAGGGAACCCCTCTTATCCGCTATCGCACACGCGATATTACCTTTATTATTCCAGAACGTTGTTCTTGTGGGCGTACTACACGTCGTATTCATCGGTTGTTTGGTAGAACGGACGACATGCTTATTATTCGCGGAGTTAATGTGTTCCCAAGTCAAATTGAACATGCGCTTATTGATATTCAAGGTGTTGAACCAAACTACGTAATCGTACTCGATCGTAGCGAGAAAACCCATCTTGACGAGGTTGAACTCCATGTTGAAGTAAGTCCTGACCAATTTAGCGACGAAACAAAAGATATGGAAGAACTGCGCAACCGCATAGAAACTATAATGAAAAGCAAGCTTGGAATTCACTTAAAAATTAAACTAGTAGAGCCAAAAAGCATTGAGCGTTCAACAGGTAAGGCTAAACGTGTTATAGATAAGCGCACCCTATAATTGGGCGACCGCAAGTAAAAAGATTAAGGAGTACAAAATGAAAATTAAGCAAATTTCGATTTTTTTAGAAAACTCAGCTGGTCGCATTGCTGAAGTAACCCGCGTTCTAAAAGAGGGTGGAGTAAATTTACGCGCTATTATGATTGCCGATACTGCAGACTTTGGTATTTTGCGCATTATTACCGATAATGCCGACAAGGCGCTCGAAGTGCTAAAAGAAGCAAAATTTACCACTCGCACTACAGATGTTTTGGCTGTAAAAATTAGCGATGCAGTTGGAAGCTTGTATAATGTTATGACACTGTTTCAAGAAAATAGCATAAACATTGAATACCTCTATGCTTCATTTGAAGTAACCCAAAAAGATGCAATAATCATCTTTAAGGTTGAAGATACAGAAGCAGGACTTTCTGTAATTGAAAAACACGGTTTACAATAGAGTTTTTTCGGTTGAATAATTCAACAGTAATTAAGGGTGCTGGTTTGAAAAAGCTAGTACCCTTGTTATTTTACAATCGTCTGGACGAATCTGAATCCCATGTAGTTGTATGATTCGTCTGGATCAAAGCCATAGCGGTCGGTACTTAATACAAATCCAGCATAAGGGCTCCAACTACCCCCACGAGAAACACGCTCGTATCCAAAGGCTGGACCTGTTGCTTGTTCCCCTTCTACAACTTCAGTATAATCTGCCATCCAGTCCCAACAGAATTCAAGTACATTCCCGCTCATATCAAAAAGTCCTAAGGCATTTGATTTTCCGAGTCCTGTATCGCTATTGTTTCCATCTGTTCCAGTTGTTGCAATTGGTTTTGTTCTGTCTGTGTTTTCTGAAGACCACGCAACCATATTCCATGCTTCCATGTTCATTTCAAATGCACCGCTAGGTAAATCTCCTTGCTGAAAGGTGCCGTCTATTTTTTTGCGTGCTGCATATTCCCATTCAGCCTCTGTAGGAAGGCGAAATCCTGTTGCGCTCCAGTTTGCTTCGGCTAAATCACATTCTCCAGCATTAGTAGAATCCCGTAAAACATTTCCGTTGTAAGTATATACAGGATCAAGGCCTTGTATTTCGCTTAAGGCATTACACCACACAATTGTATCACGCCAATTTATTGCTGTTACCGGTTCAAATCCTCCATCCTCTGTAGGGGCGCGACCTCGTCTTCCCGATGAACCTTCTTGCCCTGGATTTTGAAATACGTAGCCTAATTCAATAGCTTGCTGTAAAACAGTGTACCAAAGACGGTAGGATGTTTCGAAACGATTTATCGCAAAGGGTTTAATGTAACGCTTTGCACTCAACGATTGGGCATTTTCGCCAATAATAAAGGTATCATACGCTGCAGATGTAGATATTGATAAAAGAGAAATAGGTAATTCTTCTTTTTCTTGAGAAAACACACATGCACTGAGCATCAAAAAATACAACATCGAAATATATTTATTTTTCATATACGGTAAACCTCATTTAGTCTAAAGTGTAACAGTTTTCTCAAGAATTTGCAAATTCCTTCCTCAATTTGGTTCTATAAAGACACTTCAATTCGCTGAAACTTACATTTACAGCTCAGATTGGAAACAATAAGCAAAAACTGGAGGAAAAATACTTATAGCTAGTTTTGTTCTACAAAACTAGCCTAGGTGCGCAAATGCCTCATAAGATTTAGAATCCTTTTGAGGCGCACCGTTGCTTTGACGACTTGTATGCCTATTAGTATTTTCATTTCGCCATATATTTGCGTAATCTCAAACAGTGTTTAACCATTTGTATTGGGAGGAGCTTGACTTTGCAGGATTCCTATTCTTTCTTAAATTGTTCTGGTTTCTGCAAGGTCGTGAATAATAATCTACAGTGATTCGAGAGCTTTTATAACCGTTTCGATTACTTGTATACGTGCATAGTTTTTGTCATTGCCAGAAATTATATGCCAAGGTGCAAATTCTGTGGAAGTTTTTGCAAACATTTCTTCTATTGCAACTTGATACGCATCCCATTTTTCTCTGTTGCGCCAATCTTCTTCGGTAATTTTCCATTTCTTTGCAGGGGTATTTTCTCTTTCGTTAAAGCGTTTGAGTTGTTCGTCCTTATCAATGTGAATCCAAAACTTTATTACACTAATATTATGGCGGTTAACATACTCTTCAAATTCGTTTATCTCATTAAATGAACGCTTCCAGTCTTCTTCTGAGCAAAATCCTTCGATACGCTCAACCATACACCGTCCGTACCATGTACGATCAAAAACGGTTATATGCCCGCTTTTTGGCAATGCATTCCAAAATCGCCACAAATAGTGTCGATTCTTTTCGTAGCTTTGTGGTGCTGCTACAGGGATTACTTCGCAACCACGCGCATCGAGTCCTCGTGTAAGCCGCTTTATAGCTCCACCCTTACCAGCTCCATCCCAACCTTCAAAGGCTATAACGACTGTTTTTTGAGTTCTATATAATGTATTATGTAGTTCGGATAAGCGCTTTTGTCCCTTTTTTAAACGCTCTCTATATTCTTGCTCAGGGAGGGAAACAGTTAAGTCTATGTCATTCAAAGCAGGTGGTGTTTTAAGTGCAAATGCTGTGGAATGAATTTTGTATTCCTCAGTATTCTTTGGTTTTGCATTAATAGCATTAGTAACTGTTTC
>CAYJNB010000164.1:0-4981 GCA_964371205.1 uncultured Treponemataceae bacterium | reverse complement strand
AGGTAGATGAGTTTATTGCATACGTAAAAGAAAAATGCGAAACACACTTTGTGGGTATTTAGTATAACCTTATAATACAGAGAAAGCAGACTGAACTTTTGTTTAGTCTGCTTTTTTTATTTTTTGTAAAGCTAGAATAACTTTGTCTAGAATAGTTTTGTAGATAAGTGGAATCGCAAAGAAAAAGATAGTATCATTGACTGAAACGCACTTGGGTTTGGATCAATAAAAGAGCCTAGTGGAAAATATGCACGTACAAGAGCTCCTGTTGCAATTCCGCTCGGGAGTACGTAGTCCCAACCTGCCTGTAACATAGGGTATAACCACCGAGCTCCACCCCATAAATAACTGTTTATTTCTTTTATGTCATCTTTTTCTGAGTCTGGAACCCCTGTGGCTAAAAATGCATAGCGAGTTAGAATACTTAAGCCACCTCCAAGAGTTAAGAGGCTCTTTCTTAGTGGTAATTTATATTCTACTGGAAAATCAATTAGTAAAGAAGGAACTAGGGCTGTGCGATGCTCGATTTCTGCTGGAAACGCAATCCCGTCTTCAAATAAATAGTAATTCGAAAAGAAAGCAATGTGCGGCGAAAAATCTAAAAAATCTCGAATTGGAATATGAGCACCAAACCCTGCTGAGAACATCATAGGAGAGGGCGCGCTGCGAAATTCTGTATCAAAATTAAATAAAACATTTGGACCGGCGGTAATAAAAAATGTTCCTGTTTCTATTTCTTCCGAAGGATTTTCTTGAGAAAAAACTGGTTCCAGTGAGATTATGCATAAAAGTAAGCAAAGGAAGATTTTTTTCATTTGTAAAAAATTCCCTCAAGGTCAGCCGTTAAAAAACCACTACGCTTTGTTTCATAAAGATTTGTTTCTTCCCAAGCAACATAGAGGCGGTTCCCTGCAATTGTTGCATGAGTATAGGTAAAGTTTGTGGGAAGTGGCGGTAGCTTAAAAGCTATTGGGCGCCCTCCATTTACAATGTATTTGTCTTTTAGTGCCCCTGCAAAATACGATGTTCCGTCTGCAAACACAGCAAGAGCATAAGAGTCTGTAATAGTTGCTTGCGCTTGTAAGTCCTCAGGACTACCTGTTGTTCCTTGGTGTATCCATGTTGATGGGGTTCCAGAATGAGCTACGCTTGCAGTTATTGTAAACGAAAGAGTTTTTGGCAGGCGAGAGAGAAGTTCATTTAAAGCTTTAGGTGCATTGCTAAATTCCTTAAATCCATTTTCTTGCAAAAAAGAATCAGAACTAATTGGTTCACTAAATAAAACAGATTTGCGTTTCTCTGGTATGAGAGAAAGTAATGGCTCGTAAGCATAAAAGCGTAGATAATTAAAAAGCACCTTCTCATCTTGTTCTGATTTAAAAGCTGCAATCCATTCTTTGCCGTCATACTCAACATTTACTGCTTGGCTATTTGCTGGAAGTACAAAGTCAGTTGTATTTAAGGCAGGTATAAAAAAACCACTTTCTGGACGAAATTCAACCAAAAAAAGGTCTTCGGTTTCTACACTAGCATTAAAAAAACTATTTTGATAAACGCTAAAAACAGGGGAGTCTTCTAAGGTAAACAAAGAACCGGTAGTGGTGTTTGTAAAGATACTCTTGTCGGTAAAAAGGCGTATTCCTCCGTCGACTGCATTTGAATCAAAACGTAATAACCCAAGATGATTTACTAAAAAGTAAGCTGTGTCATCAATATGAATTGTAGAAGATACTCGTAGCGATTCTGTCCACGGTTTTGCGAGAATGCTTGGAGTTAAAAGAGGAGATTTTGTTTTAACATATGTTCCGTTTGCAAAGTAAAACCACTCATGCTCTGCATCAGCAATTGTCTCGTGTAAAACGATTTCTTCTATTCCTGTTTCGTCTTTTTGACAAGAAACAAAGAATAGGGTTAAGAATAAGCAAATTCCAAATAGTATTGGACTAAGTGTTCTATTATACATTTAACCCAGTTTAATACGGGATTGAGGTTATGACAAGCCTTTTTGAGTCATTTTTTATACTTAGATAATAAATATTTTTATTTGTTAGAATTTTTTCTGGCATGTCTCCTACTGGAACCTGTAAATTTACAGAACTATTTCTTGTGTAATCCGAATAGTGTAGAAATCCAAGAGGCATGTAACTTGAATGCACCCAATTTGTTGATGGTATTATTACTTGAGAGATAGTTTTTTCAAGTGCTTTGAAAGAATACGTTGCTATTTTCTCATTTTCAATAGCTGAATATATTTTTACTGTATCAATTTCCCAAGGGTTAGCAAATTTTTCTGTTTGTATTTGAAATTTTTGCCAATTTATTATTGATAGCATTTGAAGAGTGTTTGAGTGTGAAGCATGCGACAATGTAATTGCATTAAACAAAAACCAAGCAGCAAAGCCTTTTTGCCAAGTAAGAGAAATATTTTTATCTCGATTTGTAGATACTCCTAATGGATAGATACTCCCAGCAGGTTTAAAAAATGGTTGAAGATGCATTTTGTTTTTTAGTCCTGGTGGTTTTACAATACCATCTAATGTAGTTTCATGATCGAGTAATGGATAACATAAAAAGGGAGTTAACTTATTTTTCTGTATCGTTATTTCTATTTGCTTCTGTGAGATAGGAAAGCGTTTTACTATAAAGCTTTTATCATTATCAAAATAAAGTAATTCCCATTCACTAAAAGAAAGTATGTTTTTTGTTTCGTGTGGAATGCTCGGTAGCCTAATGGTTATTTTTTCTGCATGCATCTCTGTTAAAAATGAACAGGAATTTATTAGTGCACAGAAACCCAGCCAATAAAACAGAAAAAGAGAAAGAATAATTCCTCTTTTTCTGAAATTAGTCGTCTTCATTGTAAACCTCCTAATTTTTTTATGCCTTACTATTTATATAGATATTAATATAAAAAAATACGTACACATTTTTAAAAAAAACATAAAATACATGCATTTTTTAAAAAAAATGTGCTATTTGGCACATTGAGATTCCTAAAAACTGGATATATACTATGCTGGTAAGAGTTTGTATGAAGAAAATTGTACTTATATTATTTTTATTTTTAACATTAATTACCTCCTGCGACCTTTGGAATTCTGATTTGATAGGCTTTTTAGAATATTATTCAACCTCCGCTGCAATAGATCATTTTGTTTTAGATGGAAGTTATCCTACCAATAATGGTATTGCACATATACCGTCAGGAGCTACTAAGACAATTCGCTATGTAATGCGAAATCCAAAACAGTTTGTGCTAGATATTGATATAAATTGGCATGGAGACCCGCTTGGTGTAGAGACAGTACAAGAAGGATTGCATTACACATTACAGCAAGTACAGCATGATGCAGTTGAATTAACTCTTACTTCAGCTTTCTTGGATAAACTCGACAAAAATCCTGCTCTTGGAGATATTTCTGCAACAATTACTCTTATAGAAAATGGAGTTGGACGTGAATTTGAGAGTTTTTCGTATAATCTATTTGTAAACACACCGCCACCGCCTGTTACAAATGTGCAGCTTGCAATAGAAAAAGTTGGAAGCACAGAAACGTGGTGGTTGTGCTTTAATGCCCCTACAAATACAGATCTTCATGAAGATATAGAAAAAATTGATATAAATGGTACAAAATATGATTATGCTGGTTTTCAGACTACGCCACCAGACGGCTTAATAGACCAGACCGATAGACCCTTTGTACTTGGGGGAGTTAACCAACGTTACTTAAACACTGGTCTTGCTTCGAATGTTGACTTAACTCGAAATGTAACGGTAATAGATAATAAAGGACTTCCTTCTGCAACAGTAAGCGTAAGTAATGGTGAAATACCTACCGTTTCCCCAACGGTTATAAACTCAAGTGCCCCCGATGTAGCAGGTAACAAAATAATAACCATAGCTACAACTACAGCTGGGGCAGAAATCTATTACACTACCGGCACTAAAGATTTTGACGGTGTAAACCCCACAGCTAATGACTGGAGTAAATATGACAACGACAGAAAGCCGACTATAAATATAGCAAGCGAAACAGTAACTGTAAGAGCAATTGCTATACTAACCGGTTTTAAAAACTCTGCTATTGCAAGCGAAACCTATTATGAAATGGTAGTAACTCCAACTATTACTGCAGGTCCGGCAGACGCTAGCGGTAATAAGGAAATTACTATAGAAACAACTCCATTGGATGCAATAATCTACTACACTACAAATGGTAGTGCTCCTACAACTTCAAGCACACAGTACAGCTCTCCGTTTGATTTAGATGTAAAGATCAGTGGTAAAACAGTAAAAGCAATTGCAGTAAAAGAAAATATGACAGACTCTCATATTGCAAGCATGGATGTTTCTAAAGCAAATGCAGCAAATAACCCGGAATTTAACCCTGCAAACGGTACGGCTGTTACAAGTGATACATCGCTTGTAATATCAAGTATCGGCAGTACAGCAATCTATTACACCACGGGCGGCAATGCGTTTGACAGTGCAAATCCAGAGACAAATGACTGGAAAGATTATGAAAGTGAACGCCCAACTATTACTTTTACTCCCGGTGTTACCTCAGTAACATATAGGGCAATTGCCGTAGAAACAGATAAGGCTGACTCCGATATTATAAGTGCAACTTATACCCAAGCAGAAATTCTGGATAGTGCAATTGCTGATCCAGACATAGCACCGACTGTCTCGGGTGAGACAGTAAATGGAAGCTGGGCAATCAATAATGCAAGTTTTAATAGCTCTACTGCTACAATAATTACAAATTCTGTTGCAAGTCTAAATTCTGCAACTATTGCGGCTGCATTGGGAGGAGAAATAGACGTTCCAAATACCACAATATTTAGCATTACTCCACCTAGCGGCGCCATACAACTCGGTCAAAACACCTTTACAATACAGCTTGAAGCAACTAACGGGTATGTTTTTGCTGGTGGCAGTGCTACAAAAGATATTTCAATTACCTTTACGGTAAAACAA
>CAYJNB010000163.1:0-4988 GCA_964371205.1 uncultured Treponemataceae bacterium | reverse complement strand
TCTCTAAATTAAAATTCAAATACATCAAAAAAAATTGATATGTCTATTGACAAGTTCTAAACCGTACAGTATATTTTATATATCAAAATATTTTGATATGAGGTGACTAATGAAAAATACACATGCAAGAGATGCTCAGATTTTTAAAGCTCTTTGTGATGAAAAACGACTGGCAATTCTTGAGCTTCTACGTGAAGGCGAAAAGTGTGCTTGTGTACTTATTGACACTACAAGCATTGCGCAGTCAGCACTTTCTTATCACATGAAAATCTTAACAGAAGCCGGAATTGTTACTTGTAGGCACGATGGAAAATACTGCCACTACAGCTTAGATGAAGCAGGTTGTACAATTGCAAAAGAACGCTTAGAAAGTATTACTACAGCGATTGTTAGATCTGGCGAATATAAGGAAAATAAAGAAGAAGCTGTACTTGCACAATGTGCACGTTGTTAAAGGATACCATCTTGAAAAAGATGGTATTATAAAAATCAATATATCAAAATAATTTGATATGAAATATAAGGAGCAAAGTATGTCTATAATTACCTCTATGTGGGAGTTTTTTCAAGGTCAAATTTTGGGAATGAAATGGCTTAACGATGTGGTGGGGTTTGGTCTCAGCGCTGTTGGTTTGGATATTACCGGAAAAATCGGTGGTTCGCTGCAATTTTTTATTTATGACGTAATAAAGATAATTGTGCTTTTATGTGTACTCATATTTGGCATTTCATATATTCAGTCTTATTTTCCTCCAGAGCGTAGTAAAAAAATATTAGGAAAGTTTAAGGGTATTTGGGCAAATATGATTGGAGCTCTTTTGGGAACTATAACCCCATTTTGCTCTTGCTCTTCAATTCCCCTTTTTATCGGATTTACGAGTGCAAAATTACCGATTGGTGTTACTTTCTCGTTTCTAATTTCTTCCCCTATGGTTGATCTTGCGAGCTTAGTTCTATTGATGAGTATTTTTGGTGCACAAGTTGCCGTTGTATACGTAATCCTTGGACTTGTTGTTGCGGTAATTGGCGGAACAATAATCGACAAACTAAAGATGGATCGCTATGTCGAGGACTACATCTTACATGCGGGTAACATCGATCTTGAGTCTCCTACTCTTACAAAGAGCGACAGAGTTGTATACGCAAAAGAAAAAACATGGGAAACATTTTCTAAAGTTTTTCCCTACATATTAATAGGTGTTGGAATCGGCGCCTTTATTCATAACTGGATTCCGCAAGAGTTTATTCAAAAGATTTTAGGAAGCAATAATCCCTTTGGCGTAATTCTTGCAACAATTGTAGGTATTCCGGTATATGCAGATGTCTTTGGAACAATCCCGATTGCAGAGGCTCTTCTTGGAAAAGGTGCTCAACTCGGTACAGTGCTCGCATTTATTATGGCAGTAACAACGTTAAGCTTACCTTCGATGATTATGCTTCGAAAAGCGGTTAAGCCAAAACTTTTGGGTACATTTATTGCAATTTGTTTTATCGGAATTGTAATTGTTGGGTATTTCTTTAACGTAATCCAACAGTTCATTATATAGTAGAGACTGAATAAAAGGAGTAAAAGATGATTTCGAAAAAAGTGGTTCGTATTGTTGTTCTAGCATTAATTGTAGTTGCTATTGCAGGTATTTGGTTTTTTAGAAACCAGGAAAGCAAAGCTATTAAAGAAGCAAAAGCAGTGAATGTTGAGGGAGAAATTCCTTTAAATGTACTGTGGGTTGAGCTTGACCAGCTTACAACACATAATTTACCAATCTTTATAGACTTTGGTGCAAACGATTGTATTCCTTGTAAAGAAATGGCACCAGTATTGGTAAAACTAAACAAAGAGCTACAGGGCAAGGCAGTTATTCAGTTTGTGGATGTATGGAAAAACCCACAGGCAGCTTATGGGTTCCCTGTACAAGTTATTCCCACACAAGTGTTAATGAATGCCGATGGCTCGCCTTATACGCCAAGCGAAAAAATTGCAACAACTATTCCCGGTTTTCAAATGTATGCAAACCGAGAGACAAATGAGCATATTTTTACGACGCATCAAGGTGGCTTGACCGAAGAGCAAATGCTCTCTATCTTAGAGGATATGGGTGCTAATTTATGATAAACGAATGGCTTAATATACTCAGTGTTGCAATTCAAGCTTCCCCATGGCTAGCACCTCTATTGGCTCTTTTAGCTGGTATTTTAACTTCAATCACTCCTTGCTCGCTTTCTTCAGTTCCTTTAGTGATTAGCTATGTTGGTGGAACAGCCGGGGGATCTACAGATGGCTCGAATTCTTGCGAAAAAACAAATAACACAAAGCGAGCTTTAGGTTTATCGTTAACCTTTGCACTTGGCTCTGCAATAACTTTTACGGTACTTGGTATTATAGCCTCTCTTGCCGGAAGCCTTATCGGTAATTCGGCTAAATGGTGGTATCTCTTTCTAGGTGTATTAATGACGCTCATGGCTTTACAAACATGGGAGATTTTTGAGATTATTCCATCAACGCACTTGCTTTCTAAAAATAAAAAGCGCGGTTACATCGGAGCACTTTTAGCAGGAATTCTTGGTGGAGTTTTTTCTTCAGCCTGCGCAACACCGGTTCTCATCGCCTTGTTATTAGTGGTTGCAGAAAGTGGTAACATGCTCTGGGGAATCTTGCTCTTGTTGCTCTATTCAATCGGGCATGGAGCGTTAGCGGTGGTTGCCGGAACATCAGTTGGCTTTGTAAAACGCCTCAGTACAACAGGAAATGGACGCTGGGGACGCATTGCAAAACTTATTCTTGGAGCTCTTATTCTGGCAATAGGGCTTTATATGTTTTACTTAGGATTTTAATAAAAAAAAATATTTATAGGAGTTTATTATGGGAATTTTTAATTTTTTCAAGAAAAAAGAAGGTGGATGTTGTGGTTCAACTGCTACTCAAAGTTCAAGTTGTTGTTCAGGTACAACTGAAAAAGTGGAAACAAGCTGCTGTGGTGGCGACTCAACTCCAATCAAAGAAACGAGTTGTTGTTCAACTCCAGAAAGTTCAAGCTGCTGTGGTTCAGCTGAACCAAAAGCTGAGCCAAAACAAGAAGTTAAGGCTGCTTGCGAGTGTGGCTCAGAGTGTGGCATTAGCGACATTAAAAAAGCACGCTTTATTGTGCTCGGTGCTTGCTGTAAAAAAAGCAGCGAATCATTCGAAAATGTAAAAACAGCGGTAAAAGAGCTTGGCTTAGAAGATGAAGTAATCAACATCGGCGACATGGCAGAAATTGCAAAGTACGGCGTTATGCAAACTCCGGCGTTTGTAATCGACAGCAAGGTTGTTTCTTATGGAAAACTCATTACCGTAGAAGACGCAAAAAAACTTATTAACGGCTAATCTCGCTCGTTATTGTAGAAAAATTAAAGATAAGCGACCATTGGTTGCTAAGGAAAAGGATAAGAATAATGGAAAAAACAAACAAGGCAGCAATCGGCTTTTTTGAGCGCTACCTTACCGTATGGGTATTGCTCTGTATGGTAACCGGTGTTTTAATCGGCACCTTTTTGCCGGCAATTCCTGCAACGCTTGCAAAAATGGAATATGCAAAAGTTTCGATTCCAATTGCCATACTCATCTGGTTAATGATTTACCCAATGATGCTTAAAGTTGACTTTCAGTCAATAAAAAATGTTGGCAAAAATCCCAAAGGGCTTTTTGTAACCTGGGTAACAAACTGGCTTATTAAGCCGTTTACCATGTTTGGTATTGCCTGGTTGTTTTTTTACGTACTATTTAAAAACCTTATTCCGGCAAAGCTTGCTCAAGACTATCTTGCAGGGGCTGTGCTTTTAGGAGCTGCCCCCTGTACTGCGATGGTATTTGTGTGGAGCCACCTTACCAAAGGCAACCCCGCATATACCGTTGTACAAGTTGCAACAAACGACTTAATTATCCTCGTAGCATTTACCCCCATTGTAGCGCTTTTACTCGGAGTAGTAGGGGTAACAATTCCATGGGCAACCCTCATACTCTCAGTTGTGCTCTTTGTAGTAGTACCGCTGAGCCTTGGAGTCCTTACACGTACCTACGTAGTAAAAAAACACGGATTGGATTACCTCGAAAAAATCTTTATACCAAAGTTTGGCAACATAACCATCATCGGTCTCTTGCTTACACTGGTAATCATCTTTTCGAGCCAAGGTGAGGTCATTCTCAATAACCCACTTCATATTGTTCTTATTGCAATTCCACTTACAATACAAACTGTACTTATTTTTGCAATAGCATACCTTGCAAGCAAAGCACTCAAACTGCCACACAACATTGCAGCCCCCGCCGGAATGATCGGAGCCTCAAACTTTTTCGAACTATCCGTAGCAGTTGCAATCTCGCTCTTTGGTACCGATAGCCCCGTAGCACTCGCAACCATAGTAGGCGTATTAGTCGAAGTTCCCGTAATGCTCATGCTTGTAAAGTTTGCAAACAACACCAGAGACTGGTTCAAATAAGGAGAATAAAATGGAAAAAGTAAAAGTAGCATTTGTCTGTGTACACAATTCATGCAGAAGCCAAATAGCCGAAGCGCTCGGCAAATCTCTTGCAAGCGACGTGTTCGAAAGCTATTCTGCAGGAACAGAAACAAAACCACAAATCAACCAAGATGCCGTTCGCCTCATGAAAGACATCTACAACATAGACATGGAAGCAACGCAAACCAGCAAGCTCATTGCGAATATACCCCCTGTCGACATTGTGGTAACTATGGGCTGTAACGTAAATTGCCCCTTCCTACCAAGCAAACACCGCGAAGACTGGGGCCTCGACGACCCAAGTGGCAAAGACGACACCACCTTCAAAACAACCATTGCCACTATCCACGAAAAAATCCTCGACCTCAAAAAACGCGTCGAAAACGGACTAGGTAGATAGAACAAGACGGGGCGCTCCGGTCTGCGACCGTCCCGTGCTTTATTTGTGACTAATGTATATCTAGGTCTTTAAATGGTTTTGGTGTAGCAAA
>CAYJNB010000162.1:0-5000 GCA_964371205.1 uncultured Treponemataceae bacterium | reverse complement strand
GCATTTTGCTTTTCTAATTCAGCATACTTTTCTTCCAACGTTAACTCTTTTTCTGTTTGTTCTGCAGATTCAGTAGCTGGCTCTGCATTTGACTCAGAACTAGCTTGCTCCGAAACAGTTTCATTAACAGCTTGCTCTTCCTGTTTTTCTTGATCTTCCATTCGTTCTCCCAATATAAAAACTGCGCTGTCGCAAAACTTCAGTTTTGAGACAGTTTCCTTAGATATAATGCGATGTTTAAAATAGCTTGTTATAGTTTATATACATCAATAAAAAACATATAAGCTAAATACAAGCTATTTTAAACTCGGCGGACTGTCAAATAAGTAACCGACTTATGCGACAGTCCCAAAAAACAGCACCTTAGTGCTGCCTTTTTATGGTGTGTTTTATAATTCTTTCTTTTATGTTGTAAAGATACTAATAAATACTACTATCGACAAGCGTATTCTATAAAAAAATGAGAGAAAAAACAAGATGGGTATAGCTTGCGACCGCTAAAAATCTTAAATTGCTTATTAATCAACAAAGTGTATTTAAACACTATTATACAACGCAGTTTTTAAGCAATGCAGTGCCCTCCCTGTACCTACAGGGTTAAAGACTAAAAAACCGGATAGCACGGACACCATTTGTACTTGATGACTTATAGTCGTAGCTCGGACTACCATTGTTGAAAGATTGACGCCTTGCAAGATTAGAGTTCTCAGTCGAAGACCAGAGCCAGCCTATTTCAGTGATAAGCGGTGGGTCTTTATCTTTTTTGAGTGCATCGTACACGTCATTAAGTTCGGTTTCATTCGGCAAGTACCAATCATCATAGGTACCAGTTGCCGTTGTACTGCTATAATTTTGAGACACTTCCTTTGCTCTATCCCAAACCATTGTATTAGCAGCGGCATCTAACAATCTTTCACTCACTTCTTTGTACGTATTCCCATTGCCCACAGCTCCCACTTGAAAAACAATGCCACCGCCGGGACCAGTGTCGCCTATTGCATAACCGACTACAGGTGGTGGCGAATCCCCTGTGTTACCATTTTGTTGTAAGTTATCAATAAAATCGCGTACATCTACAGTAAACATGCTGCAAGAAACAAACAGAGAAATACTTATAATAAAAGCGGTAAAAATTTTCTTCACAACACACCCTTATCTTTTACTATCTATCTAGGATAGTAATTTCTACCCGTCGATTTCTAGCTCTTCCTTCTGGTGTATCATTTGTTGCAATAGGGTTATCTGCACCATATCCTTGTGTAAAGATATGAGAAATGTCTTTAACTCCTAGTTGTACAAGATAGGAAGCAACAGCTTCTGCTCGTTCCTTCGAAAGTTGTCTACGTCCTGTTTCAGTTCCCCAAAGAGCAGTGTAACCACCTACAAGTAAGTCGTTTGTTGGAAATGTTTTTAATATTTCTGCAATTTTTTGCACCTTTCGTTTTTCTGATTCTTCTAAGACAGCTGATTCTGCTTCGAATTGAATATTTTCGATACTAATGGTAAGCCCCTTATCGGTAGAGCGGACTTCGGTGTTTTCTACAGCCAATGAATCTAAATGCTCTTCTATCTTGGCTAGGTTTTCTGCCGTGTTTGCACGAACAATATCTTCAACTCTTGCTTCTGCTGTTCCAACAAATTCAAATTCCATTCCAGAAGCGGTAGTAATAGTTATACTGTATTTTTCGTTATAAAACTGAATACTTCCACGCTCATTATTCCAATAAATTACCTGTTCAGAATGGCCAACAGTTTTTTTTGGATAATCTTCGGTAAAATCTCTTGGACGATTTGCATTTTCGTAGCGCATTGTATATTTTGCAAGTATTTTGTGTAGCAAAACACCATCTAGAGTTACAGGCCCTTCGTAAGTATACTTTACATTAAAATCAACTGTAAATGGAACTTCAATCCCAAAACTACGGCGCAAGTCGTGAGCTTCTACTCCTTTGCCAGTCCATTTATCTCCTGGTTCTAAGTCTCTATCTGGAAAAGTTGGAACATTACGAACAACTGGCATAAAGTATTTGTCAGCTATCTCGTACATACCAAATTCATCGCGAGTAAAAATACTTGTGTACTCTTCGCCCCAGTTATAAAACTGCTCACCATCTGAAGTAGACTGCTCAGAAGTAATAAAAAGAGCGTCGTGCACTCCTTTACCATCAAAGGCGTCTGTAACCTCGACTGAAATCCTATTTATGATATCTGCGTGGTGATGGAATTTACCATTTACATAAATGTCTTGATCCACAGAAGATAGGATTCGATATGTTTCTCCTTTTTGATATTTAAAAGTAAACTCTTCTGCAGTAATTTGCGAAAGAACGCATAAAAAAACTACACTTACAACAACTTTAAAACAATTCCGTAGCATGGTAATCCTCCTGAATTATTAATCCATTTTTTTTATTTGCTCACTGAGGAGTGGAATTAACTGCTTTTTACGCGATACTATATCGTTTAAGATATATATTGAATCTTCTTGTTTTGGAAAGCCGATAACTTGAAGGAACTCAGGAGTAGATGCAATAATTAAGATACTAGACAAGTCGGTAATATCGGTAACCATTATACAACTAAATAGAGCTTTTGCAGTGCGGCGCTCAATTTCTAGCTCAGACCTAAACTCTTCTTTACGTGCAACTAATTCGTGTAAATTATCTACCTCAATTTGACTTACAGTAAAATGATACCCCTCTTCTGAGTATTCTTTCATATCTTGCTTAATAACATCTGTAGCACTGCGACCACTAACACTGCTTGCAGATTGAGATATATCTGTCATTAGTTGAGTAATATCAAGTCCAGTTATGTTTGATAGGTATTCTGCTGTTTCGCAGTCAATATCTGTGGTAGTTGCCGACTGCAAACCAAGTGTATCAGAGATAATTCCAGCAAGAAGGATAGAAGCAATTTCTTTTGGAAGTGGCACTTTGTTTTCGCGATACAAATTAGTAATAATAGTAGATGTTGCTCCAACAGGCTTGTTTATAAAAGTAATAGGATTTTTTGATGAAAGATTTCCTAGTCGGTGGTGATCGATTACTTCCAGTATTTTAAAGTTTTCTATACCATCTACAGCCTGAGTTACCTCGTTATGGTCAACTAAAATTACTTCGATATTGGGTTCTTTTACCAAATCTGTCTTGGAGATAATTCCAATAGCCATACCCTTATCATCTACAACAGGTAAGCAGCGAATAGGAGACTCAGAAAGAGCTGGGCGAATTTTACGCAATGTATCAGTTGGTTTTACTGCAGGTATTGTTGTATCAGACATAGTACATACAGGGGCTGAATACACAATGAGCATTGAGCTCGAAGCTGTATCATGTGGACTTATAAGAACAGATACATTATTTTTTTCTGCTTTTGCACATAAATCTTTATCAAGTACAGAACCGCAAGAAATAACTAAGGCTCTTACCTTAGAATCTATACAGTATTCTTGTATATCTTTTCTATCGCCAGTAACTACAACTACATTTTCTGCAATATGCAAAGATAACATTTCTTTAAATGTTTCAAAGTTTGCAGCTGCAATTAGAATCTCACATTTAAATAATTTTTCTTCTTCTCGAATAACAATCGGTTGTGCATTAAGTGTTTCTCGAATTAATTGAATATTTGTAGAAACAGTTGACTCTTTTTCGGGATTAAGTACCTTAAATACATTTTTTACAAAGGCATTATAATGTAAAAGGGACTGATACTTTCCATCTGCATTAACAACTGGTAATACATTTGTATTTGTTTCTTCCATCTTAATAACCGCACTCCACAACGAAGTATGTGCATCTACATATTCCAATGGACGATTAAGATAATAGCCCACCTTAGGCACTAAGTCTGGTAAATACTCTGGAACGGGAACTTTAAATCTATTAAAAATATATTCTGACTGAGGGTTTAATCTACCAGCACGGGCAGCAAAACATAACTTCATTCCTAGTTTTTGTTTTAAATAAGCATAAGCTGCTGCTGAAACAACTGAATCTGTATCTGGATTACGATGGCCTATAACATAGGTCTTTTTAATTTTTTCACTCATATTTTTCCTTTATTATTAAAAGCAACAGTATCTTACCATTACTCAACATGTAAACAGTCTGACTTGTAATATCACATAAATTCTGTCATAGTATAGCACTGAATGAAAAAATATTCAATTTATTTTTACAAAGGAAGGATAAATGATTCGTCTCGTCGTATTTTTAGGAAATCATGGAAAAAAATATGCAAAAAATCGCCATAATGTTGCATGGTTATTTGCCGATTCGCTTTCTTTATCAAGAAATGCCACCTATACAAAAAAATTCAATGGTGAATATGCCGTTTACGAAAAGACAGATGGCGAAAAACTCTACTTTCTAAAACCATCTACTTACATGAACCTATCAGGACAAAGCGCCCACGCACTTGCCTCTTTTTTTAAGATAAAACCCGAAGAAATTCTTGTTGTCCACGATGAACTTGAAGTAAAACCTGGAACCGTAAGTCTCAAATGGTCGGGAGGACTCGGCGGGCACAATGGATTGCGTTCAATGAAAGCATGCTTTGGGACAGCTGACTTTTGGAGGCTTCGCATCGGTATAGGGCGCCCAGATGGTATAAAAACTAGCGGTCAAGATGTAGCTGGATTTGTCTTATCCGATTTTACCTACGACGAATCTATTCTCATGAGCCTCGTATTCGAAGGTCTGGAAACTCTTATGAATGACTTACTCGCTAAGGATGCAGACAGCCTTATAAAAGAATGGGCTAAAAAAGTTATCTCTGATTGATACTAATAAAGAAATATTGTAAAATCATGTAAAGTTTAAAGGAGTAACATATGAAAAAAAACAGCAATATTGAGAAAAGATTTATACCTGTTCAACTTACTAGTCTTTTGTTTTTAGTGGTTCTTGTAATTACTGCTCTAACAGCTATTTCTGTAGTGAATAATACACATAACGAAATTATTGAAGAAAATATAAATAAACAACATCATATAA
>CAYJNB010000161.1:0-5047 GCA_964371205.1 uncultured Treponemataceae bacterium | reverse complement strand
GTTCATATTGCTGGAAATATCTGTAATATGAAAGAAATAAATGAGATTGCAAAAAAATATTCCGTTGCTGTAATAGAAGATGCAGCGCATGCATTTCCATCTAAAACCAAAGAAGGCTATGCAGGTACTCTTGGCGATATTGGAGTGTTTTCTTTTTATGCAACAAAAACAATTACAAGCGCCGAAGGCGGAATGATTTGTACAAATAATGATGAGTATGCAAAAAGAATGCAAGTAATGAGAATGCATGGAATAGACAGAACAGTATGGGATCGCTACACATCAAAAAAAGCATCTTGGGAATACGATGTAATAGAACCTGGTTATAAGTGTAATTTACCAGATATTCTCGCTGCACTTGGTATTGAACAATTAAAAAAAGCGGATATGCTTTTTTCTATGCGCAAAGAACTTGCAGATCAATATAATAATGCATTTAAAAACTATGACTTTTTACAGATACCCCCAGATGGAGAAGGAAATGCGTGGCATTTATATTTATTGAGACTTGTTCCAGGTACATTAAGCATTGATCGCAATAATTTTTCTCAGCTACTTCAAGAAGCTGGAATTGGAGTCTCTATGCATTTTATACCTCATTTTAGATTTACGTATTGGAAGAACAAAGGATTAGATGAACAAAATTTTCCAAATGCAAAAAAACAATACGAAAATACTATTTCCTTACCTCTGTGGCCTGGGATGACAAAAGATCAAGCAAATCGTGTTATCGAAACAGTTATAAAAATAGGACAAAAATATGAGTGCTAAATCAACTACAAAAAAGATTAACCAAGAAAGTACTTATTGTTCTGATATTTTTTTGCCAAACATGCAATATGCGGCTCTCTTACGTTCAAATAAAAAGAATGGAATTATACGCTCATTAACACTTCCTACATTACCAGAAGGATATTTCTATTTTTCGGAAAAGGATATTCCTGGAAAGAAAACACTTACAATAAACGAGACTGAGGTTTCGATATTTGCAGGTAATTATGTACGCTACGAAGGTGATGTAGTCGGTATCCTTGTGGGCCCAGAAGAACACGTAGTTTGCCAATTACGTGATGCTGCAGAAATAGATATAGAAACGCTTCCCTTTAAGTCATTTGATATTGCAGATACTCAAAATACAGCAGCTAGACGAGAAGTATTACAAGGCAATCCGGAAGCAGAATTTGATGAATGTTTTGTAAGCGAAAATACTTATTCAATTCCTCAAGATTTAATAATTTCAGATACATATAGTGCAATAGCAAAATGCGGTAAAAAAAATGAATGGTACTTACCATCATACTTAACAAACGAAATTGTAAGTGAGTTATCTAAGGTGCTATGTGTTAAAGAGGATACAATTTACGTTAATAAAACACTTACAAATAACAATACTTTAAATGCAGGTTGGCAGCTTGCAGTGCTGCTATGCCAAGTTGCTGTTGCGTCAACTGCTTTAAAAGAAGCAGTAAAAATTACGCTTACGCATTCAGAACAAAAAAAATATTATGTAAATTCAACACTTCCAATTATTAAGCATAGAACAATAGCATCTCACTCTGGCAAAATTCACACAATGTTAGTGGATATTTATTTTGACGCTGGAATATACTCACCTTATATTCAGACAATCCTTGACAGAGCTTCTGTTACTTCCTGTGGGGCTTATACACCAGAAAATCTTCGTATACAAGCATATGCGTTGAACACAAATAGTCCCCCAGCAGATTTTTCTATAAACTATTCTGATATGTTAGCTGTATTTGCAATTGAAGCGCATGTTAGAGCTATATTAGCAGAGACAGACATAGATCCTGTCGAGCTTAGAAAAACAAATATTTTACCAGATAAGCAAAGACAGTCATTTTTTTCTTTTAATTCTGCAGAAAAGGTTGAGCAACTTATAGATGTTGCAGTACAAAAATCAGATTTTATGAGAAAATTTATGTCTTATAAAATGATTATATCAAACCAGCGAACAAAAAATGTATTTCCAACACGAGGCATTGGTTCTGCATTAGGTTTTAGCTCTGTTAGTTACTTTAATACAACAAGTTTAAAAAATAAAATTTTTCTTAAGGCAGAAATACAAAAAAATGGGTCATTAGTATTTTACATGCATGAACCACCTGTACATATAAAATGTATTCTATTCAATTTAGTAAAAAGCTCTCTACAAATTAATAAAGATAATATTGTTTTTCTACCTGCAAATAATAAGAACACGCTTTCAGATATTGATTCAATATTAATTCACAGTAATGCATGTATTTTTTTAGTAGAAAAAATTTGTAGAAAGCTAAAAACTTTACAACAGGATCAAGAAGTCCCACTTACTGTAATAGAAAAAATGCCAACTGTTAGAACTAAATGGGATTCCAAGTCTTTTAGTGGAACTCCATTTACCTCTGTGTCATGGGGGGTGGCTGTAGCAGAAATAGAAACAGATACATCTTTATTTACTGCTAGCATAAAGAAGATATCATTATTTATTGACGCTGGAGAAATATTTAACGAAAGGATGGCTAGGGACAGAGTTAAACAGACGGCATACACAGTTATACAAAGGTTAGGTTTTAATAAGACTAATGAAACAGAAATTAAGATAGTATTTATACAATCTCATGATGATTTTAAGGATTTTTCTGGCTTATGCGAAAATATAATACCTGCAGCTGTCTTTAACGCCTTATCGCAGGCTATTGGAAAAAATATTACAGTTGCACCTTTACACTCTCAACTTATGTATGCATCTATAGAATAAGGACAAAAGAATGAAAATACAGATAAATGTTAATGGAAAACAAATTGAACTTGATTGTGACCCAAACTTACGACTAGTGTATGTTTTAAGAAATATGTTACACTTATGTTCTCCAAAAATTAGTTGTTCCTCTGGTTCTTGTGGTTCATGTATGATATTACTAAATGACAAGCCAATACCCTCTTGTCTTATACCTATTGCATCTGTTAAAGATAGTTCAATTATCACGATAGAAGGATTTACAGAGAGTGCTATATACCAAGATATTCAAACAGCTTTTAAGCAATTAAATGAGTCAACCTGTGGCTTCTGTGATGCTTCTAAATACTTTTCTGCTTATAGTATTTTAAGCCGTTACAGCCATCCAAAGCGAGACGATATATACGAAAAAATTAAGGTTCTTGAGTGCACTTGTCTAGATACAGAAAGATTTATTAATGTAATTTTACTTGCTGCATCACTAAACAGAAAAAGGGAATACGATGGATAATACTGTTTATACTGTTCATACCATTAATGATATACTCTATTACCTAAAAAATTCTCCTACTCTCAAAGTATATGGAGGATGCACAGGAGTAGATATTACTCGAAGCACACATACCGTAGAATTAGAAAATAGATCTGTAATTACTAGAGGGGTTGCAGAGCTATCCCGTATAAATAAAACAGCGCGGTATATTGAATTTGGCTCTGCTGTAACATTATCTCAAATTGCTTCAATAGACAGAAAATGGATACCTGAAGGTTTATTCGAAGCTATTCAATCTATTGGAAATCCATACACAGGTAACCTCGCCACAATAGCTGGTAATATTTGTACAAAAAAACATAAGATGAGTTGTTTTTCACCTCTACTTGCACATGATGCTCGCTTAGCTGTACGTACTATGTCTCGTAATATGGCAGACGAAACATATTTTTCTTTAGCAAAAATGCAAGATATTCCCGAAAGAAGTTTTGTTACACGAATAAGAATACCTCTAGAGGAATGGAGTATTTCTGTATATAAGAAAATTGGTGGAGATGCAAGATTAACAGACTCTGCAAACTTTATGTTTTTGGCTAATACTCAAAAAGCTATGTTATCTGATGTACGTATAGCTTTTTGTGGTTCATTTGCCTTTAGAAATAGAGAGTTAGAAAACGCTTTAATTGGGAATAAGCTTCCGCTATCAGAAAAAAGTATTACTAGCTTTGTTGAAATAGCAAAAAAGTACTTTATTGACTATTGCGAAAAAGAAGAGATAAATATTCCTCCTATGTATTACGCATACTTTACTAACCTAGTTTTCGACTCGTTAAGAAACCTCAGCTAGATTAGCATTACATAATAAGCATTGCGTCACCATACGAGAAAAATCTATATTCTTGCTTTATTGCCTGTTCATAGGCAGAAAAAAGATTTTCTTTACCTGCAAAGGCGCTTACGAGCATTACTAAGGTTGATTCTGGTGTATGAAAATTTGTAAATAGCCTATCTACACACTTAAACTCATAACCCGGATACATAAATATACTAGTAGACTGACTACCTGTATTAAGAGAATTTGTCTGTGGATTCCATGCAGATTCTAAAGTTCGAACAGTGGTTGTACCAACCGCTAAAATCGGACGACCTTCTCCCTTTGCGCTCTCGATTTTTCTTGCAGTTTCTTCGCTAATATAAAAGAACTCTTCGTGCATTTTGTGGTCTTCGATATTTTCTGAACGAACTGGCAAAAAAGTGCCAAGCCCAACATGGAGCGTAACATAGTCCATTTCGATACCTTTTTTAGCCAAGTTAGCTACAAGTTCTTCGGTAAAATGAAGGCCTGCTGTAGGGGCTGCTGCCGAACCGGTTTCTTTAGCATAAATAGTTTGGTAGCGCTCTGAATCTTCTTCGGTATCTTCTCGTCGTATATATGGAGGAAGTGGAATATGCCCATTTTTCTCGAACCATTCCTCGTCAATTGCTTTTTCAAGCTGGAGTGTTCTAAACTCTGTTCCTAAATCATCTGGGTTTTCGGCAATCACTGCCTTTAATCCATCTAAAAATTCGAACTGCTTCCCCGGTTTTTGACGCTTTGCATTTTTAGTCATAACCTTCCAAAGTGTGTTTTCTATATTTAAGGCATTTAAGAATAAAAACTCAGACTCTTTCTCTGCATTTGCCGAACGCGCATACACTCGAGACCGTCTAACTCTAGAGTTATTGCAAATAATAAGCGAATTTTGAGGTAGCAAGTCTGGTAAATCGCTTATCATGAAATGTCGTACTTCTCCTGACTTTCTATCGAGAAAAAG
>CAYJNB010000160.1:0-5061 GCA_964371205.1 uncultured Treponemataceae bacterium | reverse complement strand
ATTGAATTAAATACTATAAAAGGGGCTGTCTCATCAACCGTTCATTGGATACAATTCTAATTAAAATATTAAGTTTCTTTATTTGCCTTAACAGCGAATCTAAAAATAATTAGCCCAATTAAAAACATTACGGACAGAACTGCAACACCATAACTTTGTTTTCCTGTTAAACTTGTAACTAAACCAATAGAAAATGCACCTAAAAAAGAGGCTCCCTTACCACAGATATCGTAAAATCCAAAGTACTTCCCAGAATCTTCTGCAGGTATGATTTTTGCGAAGTAGGAGCGAGAAAGAGCTTGTATTGTACCTTGAAACAGGCCAACAGAAACTGCTAGAATCCAGAACTCATTTGTTGTGTCCAAACCAATTGCATATAAAGATATAAGTAAGTAAGCACAAATAGCAATGGTAATTATAATATCTGCTTTAATTCTTCGCGTGATTCTACCTAAAATTATTGCTGCTGGAAAGGCTACTAACTGCGTAACCAGAAGTGCGAGTAAGAGTTGGTTTGAGTCTAATCCAAGGGATTCACCATACGCTGTAGCCATAAAAATGATGGTATATACTCCATCAATGTAAAAGAAAAAAGCAAGTAAAAAAAGGTACACTTTTTTATCTTGTATAACTAATTTAAAAGTCTTATATAACTCAGAAAAACCGTGCGTAAATAGATTTTCTGTCGTTTCTATAAAATGAGTTTGTTTGTAACCTCTAATAAGAGGAATTGAGTTTATAAGCCACCAAACAGCATTAATTGCAATAGCTATTTGAATTGCGGCTGTAGATGTGAGCCCAAGCTTGTCATCAAAAAGTATAACTGCAAGGCTTGCAATAAAGGGAATACAACTTCCAATATAACCAAAGGCATACCCGTATGATGATACAACATCCATGCGTTCTGGTCTTGTAATATCTGGTAGCATTGCATCTGAAAAAATCAGACTTCCTGAGTATCCTATTTTAGATATCATAAACAAGGCTAAAAAAGAAACCCAAGAAGGCATTAAGCCCATAATTACACAGGCAATTACACCAATTAATACACTAGATAAAAAGATTCGTTTTCGCATACCCTTTCTATCAGATATTGCGCCAAAAAAAGGACCAATAAGTGCCACTATTAGCGTTACCACAGATGCTGCATAACTCCAATACGCAAAATAGGTGCTTGGACTCAACCCGCCAGCTGTAGCTAAATGATTAAAATAGACAGGTACAATAGCTGTTATAAGTAATGTATAAGCAGAATTTCCTACATCGTAGAGTATCCATGATTTTTCTAATTTTGTTAATTTTAATGCACTCAAGAATTATCCTCCCAACTAAATGTATGATTAAACCTAGCATTTAACTCTACATTCCCATGGGCTGCAGCATTAAAATTGCTCATTAGGCCAACTGCTAATGGTAAGGCTTCTAGGTACCTTCTGTCTAGTTCAGCATTAGTAACTTCGCAATGTTCATTAAGATGTTTATTTATTACCTGAGATTTAAATGCTTCATAATTTCCAGTTGCTTTTAACAGAGAAAAAACAATTGCGCGTTTTAGTTTTGTAGGTGCTACAAAAAAATTATTTATTAATTTCATTGTAGAAAGCGATTCTTTTACTTGATTTGTAGTTACGACAGGAAAAAAAGGAGCAATAATTTTAGCATTTTCTTTACTTGGAACAATATGTTTTATAAGTGATTTTTTTACAGGGTTATATCCATCACGGATTAGCAGATGTCTATCAAACTCAACCTCAATTTTATCGTGAGTAAGGTTATTCCTTGTATCTAAAGCTGTACGTTCTACATAGCCATGTATACAGCTGTCCAATGTAAAATGTGTAATAAATCCTAGAATATACACTATTTTTTTTTCTCTTGCCTCAGTATCTTCTTCAGAATTAATGACCCTTAGACAGTCCTGAAAAAATAAGATAGCTTTCCTATCATGAATATCATGACCGTATGTATTAATATAATTTCTTTTAATGGGACGATAATAAAAAAGAATGTCAGGGCCATGACATGCTATATCATATAACTGTCTGTGTTTTTGAACTAGACTGCTAATTTCCTCTGGAAGAAGAGGAATTAATTCTCTAGCAAATGCATAATGTGTGTACGTAGATGCCATAATAACTCCGAATATATTTTAGCATATAATTGTATTTTTTAAAAGCTTTTTTATTTAAAAACATTAAACAGTACAGTATTCTAGTAGGTTAGCTTTCTAAATGTAATACTTGAATATCTTCTCGTTGTAAAAGTGATTCATTATATGCAGTATTTCCTTTCTGTAATACAACAAGAACATGCAGACTCGTATCGTCAAATACAGAATGAATGGCTTTTAAAAACTCCTCACAATCTTTTTCTATTCTACCAAGTTCATCTAGAATAAGAAAAGCTTGTTTATGATTCTGTCTTTGCTCTTTTTTTAGATGCTCGACTGCATCATATAATTGCTTAATTGCAAAATCGTTAAATGTGTCTTTATACAGCCTTGTAATTTCTTTTGTTTGCTTATTAAGGCAAGCAGCGAGCTTTTTTTCTCTCGTTTTAATACGTTCAATATATAAATTATTCTCTGCTAAAGATTCTTCTCTATCAACATATATGCGTAAACCATCAACAGCTTCTTTTTTTTCTATTTTTCTTAAAATAGCATTTAGTAGAGTAGTTTTTCCAATAGCTTTTTCTCCAGTTATTAGAACATGTCTTTTTCCGTGTTTGTATAAAAAAGCTAAGTACTCGTCCCATGTGTCAATATCGCAGTCAAGAGGATAGGGCGCCCTAACAGTACAAACTTTTGCACTGTTTCCTTCTCTTTCAAATAGTTTTACTGCCTCTTTACCGCCTTCTTCTGCGCTCAGTTGTGCTAGGTTGGGACGCAACTTTTCGGAAAAGTAAGCAGGTAGGCCGACAGATCCATCCGCATGCTCAGTAAAAACAACCTCAGCCTTTTGAACCCCAGCAGTTTTTATCAAGTTTTGCAGATGTTCAGCAGATACTGAATATTGATCTCCTGCAACAAAAAGCAAGTCTCCTTTTTGTGTATTTTGAGTGGCAACTACAATACTAGCTGATTTTCCTCGTAAAGCGTTGTTATTATACAGGGGTGTAAAATCGTGCTGTAATGCAAGTTTTTCCACGTTTTTATCCGAAAAAACCAGTATTTTCTGTCCGAGTTGCACTTTTTTTTGCAAGAGCTCAATCGCAGCAAGAGACTGTTCAACAAGTAAGCCATTTTGGGCACAGGGGAGTAAGAGTTTATTAAATCCTTCGAGACGGCGCGAAAAACCTGCTGCTAAAACAACTATGTTAACACTTTTCATTTTAACATTTCGCAAAATTGCGAAGAACCCTATAACACATAACTATAGCGTGTACAAACAGCATGAATTAACTCACCAATGTCGCTATCTGCAAAAATTGCAAGTTCAGGAAGGGTACAACTAACATCGCGCCCTTTTAGTTTTATGCGTACAGTATTTGTATCAATCATTGTAAAACCGTCATTTGGACCGGAGAGTAGTTCTTCTCTCGTTGCATAATAGGCAAACTTTGCAATGTAAGGAGAGCTATCATAAGGGCAAAAAGCCTCACAGTTTCCGCATTGATTACAAAGAGCATCCAAGTGAATAATTTGTGGCTTGCCCTTTACCTCAATGAGCATATTAGCTCTATTTGGACATACTTCGGTACAAACTGCACAGCGAACATTACAAGCTAAACAACGCTCTGTTTCTGTTTTTCCAGTTGTACGATCTGCTAGCACTCCATGAAGTTGTGTCTTAATTCTCTCAAATGCTGCCTTAGAATAATTCATTTCCATTGATTTTACAGGCTCTTGAACTACATTACCAGTTGTATCTGCACAGTATACTTTTGCAACTATTGCATCAGCTACCTTTCTAGCATCTGCAATTGCTTCCACAATGGTTGCAGGCCCTCGTCTTGCATCTCCGGCGAGATAAACATTTGCCTCAGCAGTTTCCAAGGTCTCGCTATTTACAATCGGTTTTTTTCCGTCAAAGGTAACACCAAAGGCAGTAAGAGAGTCGGTATCAATTTTCTCTCCTGTTGCGCTTATAATATAGTCAGCCTCAATTTCTACCGTTTTATTTGTTGGTACAGGGCTTCTTCTGCCAGACTTATCTGGCTCTCCGAGTTCGCAAACTGTACAGGTTAAGATACCTTTTTTATGAGAAATAGGTGAGAGTAATTCAAGGAACTCAACACCCTCGTGCATTGCTTCTATAAGTTCTGCAGTATCTGCCGGCATCTCTTCTCTTGTTCTTCGGTACAAAATACTTACCTTTTTTACACCCGGCACGCGTAACGCAGTTCGACTAGCGTCCATTGCAGAATTTCCTGCACCGATTACTACAACCTTTTCTCCAAGATGCACATTCTCTGGAGAGCGTGTAAACTCAGAAAGAAACTCAAAGCACTTTATTGGGTTTTTATCTGTTTCAAGCTCAATTCCTCCAGACTTCCATGCACCACAAGCAAGCACTGTATAGTTAAATTGCTCTAACTCACTTGAACTTACTCCAGTACCTAGCTTAAACTCAACACCTTGGGAGCGAACCCATTCAACATCTTTATCGATTGCCTTTCGTTCAA
This sequence comes from uncultured Treponemataceae bacterium, assembly GCA_964371205.1. Lineage (GTDB taxonomy): Bacteria > Spirochaetota > Spirochaetia > Treponematales > Treponemataceae > CAYJNB01. Next base: position 435 of record CAYJNB010000160.1, on the reverse strand, counting down.
TACGATATGGAGGAATAATTGAGCGAACAATACCGCCTGCTTCTTTTTGATTGTCGTACACAGTAACTGCAAGCCCTGCTTTTCGCAAAAAGTACGAAGCTGCAAGTCCTGCAGGACCAGCTCCAACAACGGCAACAGAAACATTTTTTATGAGCGGAGTTTGCTGTACTTCTGCTAAGAGTGTATCCATGCCTTTTTCTGCACAAAGAAGTTTAATACCACGAATATCTACAGCACTGTCGCAATCATTTCTAACACAAGAATACATACAACGATGGCTGCAAATAGTCCCAGTTATAAAAGGTAGAGGGTTTTTTTCTGTAATTATGCGCAGAGCATCTACATAACGCCCCTCATTTGCAGCGGATATGTATTCAGGTATATCTTGCTCTATAGGGCATGTTTTTTTACAAGAGGCGGCAAAACAATCGGTAA
>CAYJNB010000159.1:0-5077 GCA_964371205.1 uncultured Treponemataceae bacterium | reverse complement strand
TATACTGGAGCTGGTATAAACGCTGTTGTAGCACAAGTTCTTAACCTTTATATGATGTTTAGTATTCTTTCTGCCTTTAACTTAACAGTAACACTCCCAAGTATAGCTGGTATGATTTTAACCATTGGTATGGCAGTTGATGCAAATGTTATTATTTTTGAACGTATTCGCGATGAGTTACGTTTAGGTAAGGGTAGAGTTGCAGCAATTGATGCAGGCTTTAAGCGTGCTTTCTGGGCAATTATGGACTCAAATATAACAACTTTTATTGCGGCTCTTTTCTTATCTCAATTAGGAACAGGTCCTATTCAAGGATTTGCAGTAAGCTTGGCTATCGGTGTATTCTCATCAGTATTTACAGCTCTTATTGTATCTCGCCTCATGTTTGATTTTGGTACATTTACCCTTAAACAAGAAAAACTTAATATTGGCTGGGGGGTAAAACAATGAAAAAAGTAATTCATTTTAGTAGGTTCTTTGTTCCTTTTACATTAATGAGCGCAGTAATTATTATTGCTGGTTTGGTAATGGGTTTTACTAAGGGAATTAATTACGGTATAGACTTTAAAGCAGGTTTAGTAGAAGAAGTTACCATTACTCCTGTAGTGCTTGATCTTACTTATTCAGGACCAGCAGCTGTTACTGCAGAAGCAGGTCTAGAGGGGATTACCCTTGTTGTAAGTGGTATCGGAGCTGATAACACTACTTATACCTATTCTTATAGCGAATATCCTACAGTTGGAGATTTAGTTTCAGTAATTAACACAATAGAGGGAGTTACTGCAACGGCTATTGCTGCAGCTAATACGCCTGTTGTTAACTTGGTTAGCGACTCTTCTATTACAAATGTACTTTCTTCGAATGCATATGGCTTGCACTCAAATACGGCAGATGCTATCTCTGTTGATGCTGTACGTGACGCTCTTTCTGTAATTGAAGGAGTAGAAGTAAAAGCAGTTGGTCTTACAGAAGAAAACCGTTTTCAAATCCGTGTAGGAGATGATGGTACAGATTCTGCTGCTATAGAGAAATTTACAAGTCAAATTAAAGAAGCCCTTTCTGCTACTTTTGGCGAAGCTAACTTAGCCGTAAATAAAACAGACTTTATTGGTTCTCGCTTTTCTTCTTCTCTTGCAACACAGTCAATTTTTGTATTGACATTAACCTTGTTCTTTATTCTTGCATATTGTACATTCCGTTTTAAGTGGGACTTTGCCGTAGGTGCAGTTCTTGCAATTGTTCATGATGCTCTCATAATGTTTGCCTTTATTGTATTTACACAAATGGAGTTTACAACAATTACTATTGCGGCAATGCTTACAATCATTGGTTATTCAATAAACGATACTATCGTTGTACTTGACCGTGTTCGCGAAAAAATTGCTACACCTAATCTTAAGGTAAACTCTTTTAAACAAGTATTAGATACAGCACAAACAGAAATTTTTAGTCGTACAATTATTACAACAGTAACTACAATGCTTGCAGTAATTTCTTTGTTTATCTTTACAACAGGTTCAATGAAAGATTTTGCACTTGCACTCTTAGTTGGTATGATTTCTGGTGTATATTCAACAATCTTTATTTCCGGTTCATTTATTGCTAAAATGCGCAAAAATTGGAAACCTTCTGATGAAGAGAAACACGCAAGTGGAACTTTAAAAGTAACAATATAATTTTGTTATTTATTTAATTGAAAGAAAGTGAATGGCCTGTTTTAGCCCATTCACTTTTTTTCTGTACTTATACAGTTATGAAAATTATTAAAGCAAATGTTCTAGGCTATTGTATGGGCGTTAAAAAAGCCTGTGAGGCAGTAGAAACCGCTCTAGAAACAAATAAACCTGTCTACACTCTCGGTCCTCTTATTCACAATAATTCAGCTCTAAAAGATTTTGAATCTCGCGGTGTTCGGATTTTAGACACAGTGAATCTGCAACCTGCAACCGAAGAAGCAATCGTTATTATACGAGCACATGGCGTTCCTCCTGCTGTTAAGCAAGACCTGCAAAAAATGGGATATACAATTATAGATTCTACGTGTCCTCGCGTTATTTCTAGCCAAAAAAGAGCAGCAGAATACTCAGAAAAGGGCTATCAAGTAATTATTGCAGGAGATAAAAACCATGGAGAAGTGGAGGGTATTGCCGGATGTGTTACATCTGCAGATGCACTTATTGTTGAAAATGCTAATGATGCACGTACAATATGTGTTGAAAGAAAAAAGGTTATTCTCCTTGCTCAGACAACTATTACCGATACTGAATATGCGCAAATTTCGGCAGTTTTAAAAGATAAAATCCCAAATATAAAAGTGTTTAATACAATATGCTCTGCTACAGCTACGCGGCAACAAGCATTAAAAGAACTGTGTACAAAGGTAGAAGGAGTACTGATTATTGGAGGTAAGAACTCTGCTAATACTGCTCGTCTATATAAAACAGCCTGCGAAAACTGTAATAGAGCAGCACTTATTGAAGATGCCAATGAAATACCAGAGGATTTTTTTACGTTATCAACGGTTGGCTTATCTGCTGGAGCTTCTACACCCGACTTCGTTATTGCAAAAGTTGAGCAAATTCTCTATAATAATTAGTAATTATGATAATGAATATAGTATATTTTGTAATAGCTTTAGGTGCTTCTGTTATTGGCTCTATTAGTGGGGTGGGAAGTGGCGTTATAATTAAACCAGTATTTGATGCTGTGGGTACAATGAATGTTTCCACGGTAAGTTTTTTATCGAGTGCTACTGTTTTAGTTATGTCTATAGTTTCTTTAATACGAAGTAAAGGAACGCCCGTTCGCATTGAACCACTAATAAGTGTTTTTTTAGCTGTTGGTGCAGCTGTTGGCGGAATATTTGGAAAAATTTTCTTTTCATATGTTAAAGACTTAGTGCAAAATGATAGCACCATCGGTTTAATACAAGCAGTTTCTTTAATGAGTATAAATATTTTAGTATTCTTGTTTATGATTTTTAAATCAAAAATTAAGATGTTTCATATTAAAAATCCTGTTATAACACTCTGTATTGGCTGGTGTTTAGGCTTTGCATCTGTTTTTATGGGAGTCGGCGGAGGGCCAATTAATGTAGCAGTTTTGTATCTCTTTTATTCAATGGGATCAAAAATTGCCGCCCTTAACTCACTTTTTATAATTATGTGTTCTCAAATTTCTGGAATTACACAATCTGTTGTTAGCTCTACAGTTCCTCAGTTTTCTGTGCTTGTTCTCTCATTAATGACCTTGGGAGGTGTTATTGGTGCAATTGCCGGTAGTAAAGTGTCGAAGAAAATTTCAGAACTAGCTGTAGAAAAAATATTTAATTCTGTTATGATTCTTTTAATAGTCATAAATATTATTAACGTAGTTCAATTTTCACTTAGGTAATATATGTCTCTTCCGTACATAAATGTCTTAATAAAACCTGCATCAGGTTCATGTAATATGCGTTGCACCTATTGCTTTTATGCTGATGTAATGGATAATCGAGCAGTTGCTAACTATGGCATAATGAAGACAGAAACTGCCCATCAGCTCATAGATAGGGTGCTTTTAGAATCTGAACACGGTTGTGCGTTTATGTTTCAGGGTGGAGAACCTACTCTTGCAGGATTACAATATTTTGAAGATTTTGTAAGCTATGTTAAGAATATGAATAAAAAAAATATTCCTGTAAGTTATGCTATTCAAACTAATGGTTTTGCTATAAACGATGAATGGGCTCAATTTTTTGTAAAGGAAAATTTTCTAGTTGGACTGTCATTAGATGGAACAGCAGAAGTTAATGCACAATTTAGGTTCGATTCTCAGAAAATGCCTGCATTCGATAAGATAATGGCAGCCGCAAAGCTTTTTGATAGATATAAAGTTGAATATAATATTTTAACTGTTGTAACACCTCAGTTAGCATCAAAGATACATAAGGTGTTTCCTTTTTATAAACAAAACGGTTTTACATATCAACAATATATACCGTGTATACCGGATTTTGATTATGATTCTTCGCGTTCAAATAAAGGTAGTAAAGAAAACTTTTTTTTAACAGCTAAAACGTATGGAGTTTTTCTTAAGAAGCTTTTTGATCTGTGGTATGATAGTATGATAAAAAATAAGTACATTTACATACGCTATTTTGAAAATCTAGCAGGAATGTTAACCGGTGCTAGACCTGAATCATGTAATATGAATGGCTTCTGTAGCATTCAATTTGTTGTTGAAGCAGATGGCAGTGTATATCCGTGCGATTTTTATGTTACCGATGAATGGCGCATCGGCTCAATACTAGATACCTCTTTAACTGATTTGTATGCCTCTTCTCGAGCACAAGACTTTATTACTCGTTCGCGCCATATTCATCCAGACTGTCAAAAATGCGAATGGGGTAGTCTTTGTAGGTGTGGTTGTTATAGAGAGAGAGAGCATTTAGAAAAAGGTGGCAAAAATCGATTTTGCTCGGCATTTAAAGAGTTCTTTCCGTATGTAATGCCACGTTTACAGCAACTAATAACAAAAAATAGGCAAAGGTAGGGGGAACTACTGTTCTTTGCTTTCTTCTTTTGCTATTGTATCGAGTACAAAACAATTTTCAGCACGTATGCCATTTTCGGGATCTGTATAGAAATCAATGGTCCATACACTATTAACAGTTTCTTGAATTTGTGCTTTTAATTCATCTGGTTTTAGATCAAATTTTCCATTTTTTTGTATATAGTGTATTAATTCTATAACAGTTTGAGTGACCTTAAAGTTGTCTATAAAAATGTTTTCTTCTTCAAGTATTGGTTCTTCTGAGGTCTGCTCTGCCTGCACAAAATCTAAGACAAGATCACTGTCTGCTATATGAGCAAGTATATTATCTTGTGGAAAAATAGATATTATGGAATAGTCTAAGGTGCTATCCTGCATTTTTGCTAACGGTCTAAAAGTTCCATCTGGGGCACCAAGAATTATAAGTGAATCAATATCTCTTTCATCTATCATTTCTGGAAGAGAAGAAATACGCCCCAAGTTACCTCCACCAAAATCATCTGGAAAAACAAGTACTTCAACAAATGATACAACTCTATTTGCA
>CAYJNB010000158.1:0-5126 GCA_964371205.1 uncultured Treponemataceae bacterium | reverse complement strand
AAGCTCAGACTGTTTGTCTGAGCTTAGTGTATAGTTAGAGTTGTTCTAGCTATATCAATTTTGGCAGTTTTTTAAGTGTTTCCTTATCGGCTGCAACTGCCGCCTTATTTTCGTTTTGAATGGCAGAGAGAATTTCTTGACGGAACACTTTTACGTGTTTGGGCGCTTCGACTCCAATTTTAACTTGTTCACCACGAATCTCAATTATGGTAATGGTAATATCTGAATCAATTTTAATTTTTTCGTCTACTTTTCGGGAGAGTATTAGCATACAGCCTCCCGTTTTTTAAGCTCTGCAACGATATCATGCTTTGTTTGCCAACGAGGGTCGTTTGCAATTGTTTGCATAGAGAGTCTATTGTTTTTGTTTATAATTAAAGGTCCTTGTAAGTTTGCTGTAACTGGTCCTCCATCTGAAGGAAGTGTTACAATTGATAAAACTATAACATCAGAAGGAGAGAATATTTTTATAGCTTCTAAACTTGCATCGTCTATATTCAATTCATAATCAGGGCAAAAGAAAAATGGATCTATAACTAAAAAAGATAGATTTTCATCTTCTAGACTTTGTAACCATTGGAATGGTTCATTTTCTGATGGCACAAGAGCAAATCTTGTAGTTTCTTCAAATCCATACAGACCATGCGGAAAGTTTAAAATTTGATTATCTTCTACCGATATGTTTCCCATGGTTTTAGTTTTAACTTCAATACTCATCTATAACATCCTATCTCATGTAATTTAAAAGTGAATTTTCATACATTTTACCAGCAGTACTCAATGTTGCTTGTTGTACAAACTCTAGCATTTTCATGTTAGTTATTGCTTCTGTAATGTTTAAATCCCCTTCTCGAGAAATCATCTCTGTAACGTTTAACTGTTGTGTATCCACTCGTGCTATTGCAATTTGAGCTCTCTCATATTCTGATCCAATTTGAGCTAGTTTGTCTGCCATATTGTTTACAGATGAATCCAGACCACCCATTACTTTTCCGCCAATACTTTCTGTATCGCCAGCTAAAAGTGCGTCTCGCAATGCAATAACGGTATCAAACATAGATCCGCCAGTTACACGCGCATTTGGGTTTATATTGTTTGGAGCTAGAGAATCGTTACTAGTTAAAACACCTAAGTCGCTTAATACAGAACCAGTTGTGTCTTCGAGCCAAAGCTGACGTGCATCTGTTGTAGTAAGGTTTATACCTTGGGTAACTGGATCTAGATTTGCTTTAACAGGAGAACCGGAATCGTTTATTTTTGCAATTACAGCGTATACATTGTCTCCGGCATTTATTTTAATATCTACTCCATTTACATTAATTTCTGAATCTGCAGTAGCTTGGTAGGTTTCTGCATTAACGCTAGAAAAAAGCTGTTGCTGTTCAGCCCAAAATAGTTCGTTTCCGGCACGGTTCATTTGCATATATTTGTTTTCATCGATTTCTATGTCATTTTGTGTTATTGTACCATTATACTGAACACTGGTTATAGCAGGACTTGCCATGCCTTCGGTGTTTCCCATAATGGGTTTAAATGATTGGGCTGTAGTTCTTGTTCCAGAAAAAAGAGATACCCCATCTGGCCCTTGTGCATTAGCACTGAGTACTAATTCTTGCAAAAGCTCATCCACTTCTGTTGCCATATTTGCTAGGTCATCTCGACTAAAGGTACCATTTGCCCCTGCTACTCCTATTTCGTTAATACGGTGCATTATTTGTAAGGATTGGTTTACATAGCCTTCCATAACTGAATATTGTTCTGTAATAGTTTGGGCATTCTTACCAAAGCTATCGAGTCGAGTGTTATACGATTGGTAGCGTACAAGGTGTCCTGCCGCAATCGGGTCGTCTCTCAAACGTTGAATGCGTTGTTGACTGCCCATTTGATTGTTAGCGTTGCTTACCTTGCTTTCTTGTCTGCGCAAATTAAATTGCACATCATTATTTGTCATTTGACTGCTAATTCTATCCATTTTTTATTCCTCTAAACTCTAGCTTAAACCTTAAGGCGATTTATTACTGTATCAAGCAGTTCGTCAACAGTAGAAACAAATCTAGCTGCTGCATTGTATCCATGTTGAAACTTAATTATATCTGCAAGTTCTTCGTTTATATTAACTCCAGATATAGAATCTCTCATATTACGTAAATCTGCCATAAGTTTTTCTTGGCTAACCATGTTTTGCTCAGACTGCTCTGCCATAAGCCCAACTTGTGTTACTGTATTTGCAAAATAATCATCTAGGGTGCGGTTTTTTCCAATCATCACTGCTGTATTACGTACAGATGCAATTTCTACTGCTGCTGAGCCATCTCCTGAATTAAGTAAGCCGTTTTCTCCCACAAAACCTGCAGCAACAGAAAGTACATCGCTTTTAATGGCAGGATTGATTTCTAAGTAAGCGGCAGGGTTTGCAGTAGGGGCTACAGCATATTGTGTGCCTTCTACTGTTGCATTTGCAATCGCATTTGCTTCAGTATAGGTGTAGGCGTTTTCTTCCCCCTGTCCTGATAGTAAGCCAGCATATCCACTCAGAAAGTAACCTGTGTCGGACACATGTCTTATTACAAAATCAGGATTTTCTCGCTCTTGTGCGGCAGTTCCTTTAAGAACTAGGCGGTTATCCCTATCTAAGTATGCTTTAACTTCGCCGTCAGCATCGTTTATTCGCTTAACAATAGTCTCTACCGTATCTGTAGAGCTGTATTCTACGGTAATGTTTCCTTCTTTTCCGGCGAGAGTAATGGTTCCGGCTAAGCCTGTTTGCTCTTTTGGGTTAAGCTCGTTAGCGCCGTTCATGCGGAAAATATACGTTGCATTTTCTTGTCCATCTCCGGTGCTGTCGTAGTTACCGTTCACGTTTGTAACAAATGGACGTTGCACAAAAAAGTCTAAGCCGCTAACGCCATTTGCACCGATAGCATTGCGGTGTACATCGTTAATTGCATCAGAAAAGTTAAGAGTCATGGTGTTTAGGTCTTGCATTAGACCGCGCACATCTTCATCTCGTAATTGAATCAAACTTGCTAGTGTACCACCTCTAAAAGTTGCATCGTTTCCGTTATCTGCCCATACAACCTTTGAATACCCTGTATCATCTAAGGTTGGTTCTACGGCAAAGTCGCGAGTAATAGCACCTTGCACTAATACATGTCCGTCGGTATGAATCATAAATTCATCACTGTCGCGGTTGTCGGTAGTAATGTTTATAAGTCCAGAAAGTTTTTCTACTAAAAGGTCGCGACGATCTAATAAGTCGTTAGGATTATCCCCCATAGCCTTTACACGTACAATTTCTGCGTTTAATTCGCCTATTTGAGATGTAAAAGTATTAATTTGGCTTACTGTTGCTTCAATATCGCCGTTTAACAAGGTATTTATGCCAGCTAAGCTAGTATGTTCGTTATGGATTGCATCGACTAAGGTTTGTCCACGTGCAACAACCGCCTGACGTGCTGCTTGAGATTCGGGGTGTAAGGAGAGCTCTTGCCAGCCTTCCCAGAATTTGTCCATAGTTGTACGCACAGAAACACCATCTGGTTCATTGTAGATGCGCTCAATCATTGAGTAGTATTTTTCTCGGGTAGTCCAGTAGTTTTCGTGGTTTGTCTGTGCGACTATGCGTTGTTCAAGAAGGTTATCGCGGATACGCTCAACAGATTGAATATCGATACCTTGTCCAACTTGACCTGGGCGCTCAGCTCGGCTTAAGTCTGGGCGATAAAGAGGGTCGTATGCGCTTACGTTTACACGCTGACGAGAATAGCCTTCGGTATCCGCATTACTAATATTATGACCGGCAGTATTAATAGATGCCGTTTGAGCCATTAGGCTTCTTTTTCCTAATTCAATACCTGCAAATGATGAACCCATATTTATCTCCTTAGAACAACTGATTTAATACCAATGATTCAGGTTGATTTTTAACTATTTGACCTGACCGTGAATACACGGTACTCTTTGCTTGAGGAACAACCGTGTCAAAAATATTCTGTATAAAATTTCTTGTAACATTAATATATTGATTTAAGCTCTCATTTTCAATTTTAGAAACCGAGAGTTTTTGACGAAGTAGGCGATAATTCTCTAAAATAAATCCTCGCAACTCTTGTGGACACATTTGTACACACTTATAGATATCTGCAACCGCATCTGTGTCAACACTCATGCTTGCAAGTAGGTGTCCTCTTTCGTCTTCCAAGGCAGAAAATTCTTCACTAAGCATAGCAATTTTGTATGTTTTGTCTTCTACTGTACCCCAATCTTTTTGTCTAACAGCCTCGCGCATAGCTTGTTGATCTGTTAAAATAATAGTCATTAGATCGTTTTCTTTAAGTAAAAGTTCGTTTAATTTTTTTCCGCTTTCAAAATAGTTAACCATAAAAACACTACCTCTCCTTTGATTATCGGAAAATAAAAATTGAACCTTAGAGAAAATAAGATTTTTTTTATGTTTTTTTTAGAAGTTTTTTAGCGTAATTCTGCTCTTTTTATGAAGGTTTGTGCATAAGTAACGAGCTCTTCAAGTTGCTCTTTTGTATAGGGAGTAATGCGATTATAGTCTTCTGATACACAACGAATATTGCTAAATTGTGCAAAATACCATGAAGCATCTTCTGGTAAGAGTTGTGCGAGTGTGTGTATTTCTGATTTTGTAACAAGTGGAGGTACTAAGACGGTACGGAACTCTCTTTTACTGGTAGGCAAAGACGATACAATTTTAATTGATTCGCATATGTGTTCGCCTGCTCGTTGTGCTATGGGTAAGAGTGTGCTGTTTGTGTTGTACATTTCGGTGTAGCGCTCAGGGCTTGTTTTTATGTCGAGGGCTACGTAATCGATGGTGTGCGTGTTCAGCAGTTTCTCGAGCTGTTTGGGGAGCATGCCGTTTGTGTCGAGTTTTATTTTGTAGCCCAAGGAGCGGGCATCTGCTATAAGTTCTTCTAAGTAAGGAAAGAGCAACGGCTCTCCTCCGGAAAGAACAAAACCGGTGAGTACGTCTTTGCGTTTTTCGAGGTGGTTTAGTACGTCTTGGTAAGCAACGGCATCGTAGTCGCTAAAAGAGCCGCTAACCAACTCTACATTTTGACAATAAGGGCAACGAAGGTTACACCCATGCAAAAAGA
>CAYJNB010000157.1:3122-5201 GCA_964371205.1 uncultured Treponemataceae bacterium | reverse complement strand
TCGATAAGCGGTGTACCAGAGCGGTTAAAGTCAATGTAACTGTGGTTCCCCTCTAAGTGAAGGCTCTTACCAACATCTTCTTCTAAGTGAATGCGCTCAATGCGAACTCTCTTATATTTTCCATCAACGTCGTTATTTTCGCCTGCAAAGTTTTTGCCTGTAAAATCCTCTCCATTTGGACGAAGATTTTCGCTCAAACTTCGGTAAGGCAAATCTACGTAACCATCCGAACAAAGCGGAAGGTCGTACTGCGTAATTTGGTAGCCTTTTGCAAGGTCTGGGTAAAAGTAATGTTTGCGGTCAAACTTTGCAAAATGCGCAATATCGCAGTTTAATGCAAAACCGGCAATTGCACCCATTTTTACGTATGTTTTATTTATACGCGGCATTGCTCCAGGAAGCCCCAAACAAACGGGACACACACGAGTATCGGGCATTCCACCGTAGCGGTTTTCGCAGGCACAAAATGCCTTTGTATTTGTAAGTACTTGGGTGTGAATCTCACAACCGATAACAACCTTATATTTTTCGATAGCCATAAAAAGCTCCTTGGTCTCTTTTTTTTGGCGGCACACGGGCTTTACGGGGTTCCGCTAACGCTCCATTCGCACCACCAAGTGCGAACGCCTTCGGCGCCCCTACAATCCCTGCCGCTATCTACGCCCAATTCGTAATTAGGCATTCGTAATTCGTAATTAATAATAGTGATATGGTACAGTATTTTGAGACTTTTTTCAAGGCTGGAAATTGTAGTATCACTGCACTTGTAGAATAACTGCACTCTTTAAGAGGTTATTATAAATAGCTCACTACTATTATAAGGATGAATAGTGCATAACCTGCAATATATTTTAGCAACTTCTTATTAAAAATCTTTTTATTTATTAATCCAATAATTCCCACTATAACAATAAATACGAATACTGAAATTATAAATGATAAAATACCTTCAAGCATAGGATTCCAAGGAATACTTTTAGGTAATAATGGTTTAAAATAATTCCATTGAAGCTCAATAAGTAATAGTAGTATCATAGAAATAAAACATAAAACCGTTGATACAAAGTAAACTATTAAAAACATGTCATCTCGAATTGTATACACATAATTATACAAAGCTGTTAGATACAAGCCACTAAATAATATTGGTAACCAGAAATAAAACTCTGATGCTATGCCCTGTACATATATTAAAATTAATTGAACGGTAATATGAGCTAATAAACTCAACACGAGAAAAATAAGTTTCTTTGTTTTTACTGGGGTACTTTTTTTACCCACTAATCCCCCAAGCTACCCATTTCGCAACTCATAACTCGTAACTAGTTTCAATCCCGGTACAGTCTATTCTTTGTCCATATTTACATAGCCACCAAAAAGCCAGCCAGTTTTTCCTTTTGCTACCGTATTGCCGTCTATGTCTGTAGTTTTTTCTGCTACTTCTACCTTCAACCAGTAGGCTATTAAGCCATCTATTTTTGATAATGTGCCTATCTCTTGTACGCTAACCGAAGTACCTCGTATAAGTGTTAGTATTGCATCCCCTTCAGTTCCTTCTGTGTGCCTCAGGCGCAAATTATCATTTGTTTTATATACGCTGCCAACGTCGTGCCAGATTATATCACTAGCATTGACATCTGCACCGTGTTGAAGGAGTGTCTCTATAATCGCTACATTGGGATTATACCTACTTGCAAACCAAAGAGCTGTCGCTCCATTCCCGATATGAGCATGAACATCAGCTCCATGTTCTATAAGTGTCTCTATAACTTCTGTATTGCTGTTATATTTGCTTGCAAGCATTAACGCTGTTTCTCTATTATCATTCTTGGCATTTATGTCAAGACCGCTTTCTAATGCACTTTCAACATCTGCAACTATCGCCGTTTTCCAAAAATTATCTGAGAGAAAGATCTTCATTAATGTTATTTCATGCATCTTTTGGTATATATCTGTTCGATATATAGCTTTATTATTTTTTGCATAATCTACTGCTGTTTTCCCATCCTCATTACGAACATGCACATTAGCACCATAATGTATAAGTAACTCTACAACTTCTGTATTTGTGCTATTTTT
>CAYJNB010000157.1:0-3022 GCA_964371205.1 uncultured Treponemataceae bacterium | reverse complement strand
TCAGCACCATATGAAAGTAAGAGTTCAACTACTTTAGGGTTTTCATTATATCTAATTGCAGTCATAAGTGGTGTCCAATTATCATGACGATTAACAGCATTAACATCAGCGCCATATTCTAAAAGTACTTTTACAACCTCTTCATTGCTGTTTTGAAGAATTGCCAATAGTAAACTTGTAGAACCAGACTCATCGCCATGATGTATGTCAGCACCATATGAAAGTAAGAGTTCAACTACTTTAGGGTTTTCATTATATCTAATTGCAGTCATAAGTGGTGTCCAATTATCATGACGATTAACAGCATTAACATCAGCGCCATATTCTAAAAGTACTTTTACAACCTCTTCATTGCTGTTTTGAAGAATTGCCAATAGTAAACTTGTAGAACCAGACTCATCGCCATGATGTATGTCAGCACCATGAATGAGTAAAACTTCAGTTACTTCAGGGTTTTTATTATGAGTACTTGCAATAATAAGGGGAGTATGGTCATATCTATTACGGGCATTTACATCCGCTCCATGCTCTAGAAGTAGTTCGATAACCTCTGAATAGGGACTATAGCAGCTTGCTTCCATGAGAGCCGTAGAACCAGACTCACCACGCTCATGTATGTCAGCACCGTTTTCTAACTCTTTTTCGACATCTGCAAGGGTTGCCGTCTTCCAAAAATCACCTGAAAAAAAATTGTCATTCTGATTGCTAGGATTTTCATCAGCTCCATGTGCTATAAGCGTTTCCATTACCTTTTCATTTGTATAAGCTATCATAAGAGCTGTTATGCCAAGGCTATTACGAGCATGCACATGGGCACCATGTTCTATAAGCAACTCTACAGCCTCTGCATTAGTGTCATACCAACTTGCATTCATGAGTGGAGTGTTGCCATATACATCACGAGCATTGACATCAGCTCCATTTTTTAGCATTTTCTCTACATCTTTTAATCTTGCCGTTTGCCAAAATTCTCTTGACAAGAAGGTATTATCCGCTGAATCACTATTGCAAGAAACTAGCGTTACTAATAGCACCAATACTAGTATAATACGTATTTTTTCTAGCATGATATTCTCCTATATAATTCTCAGTTCGCAACTAGAAAGTTACTCTTGCATTAAGTCAGACATCTTCCAGTATACATCAGTTTCGTAAATTGCCTCATTTGTTTTTGCATAGTCTAAAGCGGTCTTTCCTTCATCATCGCGAGCGTGCACATCAGAGCCATACTTAAGAAGCGTTTCTATAATCTCTGGATTTTTGGTCCATCGACTTGCTTTTATAAGGGCTGTTCTTTCTCTATCATCACTTGCATTCACATCAGCACCGTTTTCTATAAGCTTTTGTATAATCACTGCATTACTGTTATAATCACTTGCCCTCATAAGTGCCGTCAATCCATTTTCATCACGAGCATTTACATCAGCTCCATGTTCTATAAGTAGTCCGATAACCTCTGGGTTAGTATTATGCCCACTTGCCCAACTTAGTACTGGCAATCCAGAGGCAGTACGAGTATGTACATTAGCGCCATTTTGTATAAGCGTATGTATAATTTTTGTATTGCTGTTATTCACACTTGCCCATATTAGAGCTGTCCATCCAGTAGCACTACGTGTATGTATGTCTGACCCATGCTGTATAAGCAATTGTATAACCTCAGGATTACTGTTAAGAGCACTTGCAAGCATAAGAGGGGTAGCTCCATCCCTATCACGTCCCTGTACATTAGCTCCGTTTTCTAGCTCTTTCTCTACATCTACAAGCGTCGCCGCTTGCCAATAATTAGGTGATAGAAAATTCTCATCTTGCGCAAAGGCAAAGCTAGATAGCAAAATTAATACTAGTAAGATACGTATTTTTTTTAACATTTTTTACGATACTCCTTCATATAACGTAAACTCGTAATTATAATGATATGGTACCATATTTTGAGACTTTTTTCTACGGTGTGGGAATTGTAGAGGTTTTGCTATGCTAACGGGCACCCATGTTCAAAAAGTGAACACTACACTGCTTTTTGGGTACCTCTAAAAATCTTTTACAACCACAGGTAAATCTACTTTCATATTTTAGAAAAAACGATGTTTTTCATATAGGTGAGTGTAGCAGACATTGTGAAATTCTGCAAGGTTTGCAATTTACACTAGTGCGTGACGCAAAATTTCGTTAACGTCTTTACATGCTTTTTTTAGGAACGATGTCGAGGGTTAAGCCCAATGGCGCAAGTATTTTAAAAATGGTTGAAAGCTGTGTATCTTTTTTACTGCTTTCAAACCTTGCAATGACAGACTGTGTTAAACCTGTTTTTTTGCCAAGCTCAACTTGTGTAACACCTTGTGCTTCTCGTGCTTTAATAATTTCCCCCACAAGTTTTACACGTAAATTCATTTCGTCCCATTCCTCAGATGAAAAACAATCAATTCCTGCTTTAATTTCTTCCCAGTTTTTTGCCATTACGACCCCCTTGCATTATGGTCTTGTAAATTACGTTTTGCTTTTTCAATTTCTTTTTTAGGTGTTTTTTGCGTTTTTTTTACAAAATGGTGTAATAAAATAAATGTGTTCCCCTGTAAATGCACAAAAAATATTCTATCCTTTGTAGGTCGAAGCTCCCATAATTCTGTATTTACTATGTGTTTTATGTATGGCTCGCCTGCTCTTGTTCCATATGTTTCCAATACATCAATATAATGAATAACCTTTTTTATCTTCATAAAAAATAACATTATACATTAAGCAGAAAACCTCTTAATAAGAATATATCATATTTGCTATATTTGTCAAGAAAAAAGCATTTTCGCAACACAAAAAAAGCTCGACAGATTAAAAATCAACCGAGCTAACTAGTAATTGTTTCCTGCGTTACCGGGCGGCAGGAGTATACTTTTATGAGCATAGCGAATGAAAGATACTCCAGAGCACGGGACGGCGTAGCCGGAACGCCCTAATACCTCGTAATTAACAATTTTCCTCATGCCACGCTTGTGCGAGCGACAATAGTTTTGGCTCGCTGAACATA
>CAYJNB010000156.1:0-5219 GCA_964371205.1 uncultured Treponemataceae bacterium | reverse complement strand
CAGAAAATACGATGCTTTTTAGTGTACGACACTTCCGACAGTACAGGGTCATTTAATCAAAATGAGCTAGAAGGGTTAATCGACACGCTTGGGCAAGAATGCGCAGGAGAGCTTTCTGTGCATAAAAAAAATCCGCATCCTCGATTTGCAGTAGGAACAGGCAAAGCACAAGAAATTATTCTCTTAGCTCAAGAAGCAGAGGCAGATTGTATTGTTTTTGATTTTAAGATTACTCCTACACAGCAGCGAAACTGGGAAAAAGAAGCACAAATTCCTGTATACGACAGAGAAGAAATAATTTTAAGAATTTTTGCCTCGCGTGCACTAACCAAAGAAGCTGTTTTACAAGTTGAACTAGCACGCCTGCAATATTCCTTACCGCGACTCGCACATTCGTATGGAGATATGGCGCGGCAACGTGGAGGAAATTACGGATCAAAAGGAAGTGGTGAGACACAACTCGAACTAGACCGCCGCGGAATTTTACAAAAAATTGCTCTTATAAAAAAAGAGCTTGAACGTGTGGTTAAAGAAAGACATACGCAAAGTAAGAGACGGAGCAAAACAGGAGCTCTAACCTGTGCAATCGTTGGTTACACAAATGCGGGTAAATCAAGTTTGCTTAACGCTCTGACAGGTGCTGAAGCCTATGTGCAAGATGCTCTTTTTGCAACGCTAGACCCAACAACACGCAAACTACCTATTGTTGGTGGAAAAGAAATTTTATTGAGTGATACAGTTGGTTTTATTAGAAATCTTCCGCATACTTTGGTAGACTCTTTTCGCTCAACACTCGAAACAGCAACGCAGGCCGATATAATACTTGTTTTACTTGATGCCTCTGATATGTATTTTGAGGATCAATACAAAACAACTCTTTCTGTTCTTGATGAAGTTGGAGCTCACGAAAACAAAAAACTTGTAGTTTTTAATAAGGTAGATAAAATAGACAATCCTTTTTTAAAGAATAGATTACACGACTTTTGTATCGAACACGGAGCCTTGCAAGTAAGCGCAAAAACTAAACAAGGCTTTGATGAACTTAAACACACTATTCAAACTGAACTGTTGGGAGATTTACAAACATATTCTATTCCACTCGAAAAAAGTGCTCTCGAAGCACTCATTCGCCAAAATGGAGTTATTAAAACTGCAGATTGGCAAGATGATTGCGTCATTATAGAAGCATGGGTGCCTAAGAGAATTCAAGACCAACTATCGTTATACTTAGTTTAACTATATATTGTTTCTTTTGCCTTTGTGTAAAAATCAGTAAAAACTCCGTCGACGTTCATCTCTATTAGTTTTTTAAAATCTTCTACTTTGTTTACCGTATATACAAGTACTTTTAAGTTATTATCATGTGCTTTTTGTATTATGCTTGGATTATGTACCAAAGATTCATACCAAAGATTAATAGAAACAGCCTTCATTTTTAAGGCGGTTTCTATAATACTATCAGTATAATAAGCACCAGAAAGAATTTTTTGTACTTCATCTTTTATAATAGATAAAGTTTGTATATCTTGTATCTCAGCTTCATAACGAGCATAACATTCATTAATATCTGCACTGTGCGGAATCATATAGTCTTCTTTGCCGTAACTAAAAATCTTACTAAATAATTCTTTTCCTTCTGGTAGCTGCTTTAATAAATCTTTTCTTCTAATGCTTCCATCCAAAAGCGCAATATCAATAGTTGGATGCACAGATTGCATTATCTCTAATTCTTTCCAATTAAAAGAGCTAACTAAAATGTCGTTCAATTCTAGCTTTTTACTATCAAAATAAGTTGCAAGCATTTTTGCTGTTGGTAAACCAGTATCGTCGCCTTTTAGTTCTAAATGAAGTTTTGGTCGGCTCTCATAACTTGCCCATAAATCTAACACTTCACTTAATTCAGGAATTCTGTCGTAACCGTCGTCAGTAGAGCCGGCATAGTAGGTTCTAATTTCTTCCAAGGTTCTTGTACGTACTAGACCACTTCCTGTAGAAACCTGCGATAAATCAAGATTATGAATTACAATCAACTGATTGTCTAAAGAAAGCTGCACATCTATTTCTATAGCTTTACAGCCTTCTTCTATAACTTTTTTATAAGCTCTAAGCGTATTTTGGTTAAACCCTTTGTAATGACAACCTCTGTGCCCTATTATTAACATAGCAACCTTCCTAAAACTTTTTCTTACACACCATACAGTAAGTTTGGTACAAATAACACCACTTGTGGTATGTAAGTCACAATCAATAAAGCTACAATAAGCGCAACAATAAAAGGCCAACTTTCTTTGGTAAAATCATTTAATTCGCAGCCGGTAATACTACAGCAGGTAAACATCATTGAACCAAAAGGAGGTGTAATTCCCCCTATCATAATATTTACAATACAAATAAGACCAAAGTGAATAACATCTACTCCCAATTCTGTTGCTACCGGAACTAACAAAGGTGCAAGAATGATTATTGCCGCTCCCCCTTCAATGAACATTCCTATAACCAATAGAAGTACATTGAACAAAAGCAACATAACATATTTGTTTTGTGTTATATCTAGTAAGGCTGTGGTTATCATCTGCGGAATACGCTCCCAGTTCAAATAATAACCGAATACATTTGCAGCCACAATTATTAAAACTACAGAGCTGGTTCCATATATGGTTTCTTTCATGATTGGAATAAAATGCTCAGTTTTAAGTTCTTTATAAATGAATTTTCCTACAAGAACACAATACAAAACAGCTACAGCTCCCGCCTCTGATGGTGTAAACAAACCAATTCGAATTCCTAAAATGATTCCTAACGGGAATAATAGAGCCCAAAGTGAATCTACAGCTTGCAATGCAATTTCTTTTGGTGTTGCTCGTGTTTCTCGCGTTAAGCTATAGTTTCGCTTTCTAGAAATAATATGCACTGTAACCATAAGACTAAGAGCCATTAAAAATCCGGGAACATAACCCGCTGCAAACATGCGCCCAACAGAGGCTGAGGCAATAAGTGCATAGACTATAAGATTTATACCTGGTGGAATAACCGGTGTTACGGCAGACGAAGCTGCAGTAATAGCTGTAGAAAAAGCCTTGCTAAAACCTCTTTTTTCCATTTCTGGAACAAGAAGTTTTGCCTCCATTGCGGCATCTGCATTTGCAGAACCAGAACAGCCACCCATGAGCAAACTGAGTATTACATTTGACTGAGCAAGTCCTCCAGGTAAGTGCCCGGTCAATATATCTGCAAACATCATGAGTTTTTTACTTATTCCGCTGTAGTTCATAATAGAGCCAGCCATAATAAAAAAGGGTATGGCTAAAAGCGGAAATGATTGTGTTGAAGTTACAAATCTTTGTAGGAGTAAAGCTGTCGGGGAGCTAGTATCAATAAACCCAAAATAGGTTATTGTAGCTCCAAACAGAGCAAATGCAATTGGAATAGACGAAATATATAAAACAAAAACTAAAATAACGGGTAAAAATGCTGTCATTATCTATCTCCCTTTTTTAGTATCTTTTTACCATCTGTAATTAAAAACCCGATGGTATAGAGAGACATGAGAAAAAAACTGACTAAGATGGCACTACTTATAAATGCGCTAGAAATTCCGAGAACGGGAGTTGGTTTTCTACTTGATATTTTTAGATATTCTAAGGCTATTATAAAAATATAACCGTTAATAAAAAGCAAAATAATATCAACAAGAAAAATTACTATAGCCCGTAACGTAGGCTTTAATGCATTTGTAATCATGTTAATGCCAACATGCATTTTTCTCTTGTAACCTGCGCTTGCTCCCAAAAAAACTGCCCATACGAAGCAGCCAGTTGCAACTTCTTCTGACCAATAAAGACCTGTGTTCATAAAGTAACGCAAAAAGACATTAATAATTACCAACACGGTAGTTATAATTAAAAAAGTTCCGGCGAAGATTTCTTCAAAATAATTAATACATTTTTTTAGTTTTTCTTTCATTTAGTTCCTTAAAGACAAAAAAAGTTACCAACCCAAATAGATCGGTAACTTTTATATGCCTCTTTTTTATTTAGGCATTTTTGAGATTTCTGTTTTTAAGATATTTAAAATACCTGGTGTTGCACCTTTCATGTCGTCATAAATTGGACCTGCAAGTGCAGAGAAAGCTGCAAAATCAACATCGTTAAATTTAATTCCGCTTGCTTCAAGTTTTTCGATAGAAACATCATAGTTTTTGGTAATTTCACCTTTCATGTGCATAGCACCTTTGGTAAATTCTTCTTGCACTATAACTTGATATTCTTCAGGCATGCTATTAAATACATCAGTGTTAATGTATATACCACAGGTTCCTAAAAAGTGTTTTGTAAAAGCCATGTTTTTAGCAACTTCGCTACTACCGTTTGAACCATAGGCATCAACAGTTCCTTCTAAACCATCTACAACACCTTGTTGTACAGCAGAAATTGTTTCTCCAAACGGAAGAGGAGTTGCTGTAGCACCCATTGCGTTAATGGTATCTATAAACAATTGACTTCCTGGAACACGAATTTTCATACCTTTAAGATCTGCTGGTGTAGTAATAACTTTGTTAGTCATCATGTTTCTAAAACCAAAAATGTAATCTAAAGCTAAAACTTTAATACCATGTTTTTCTTCGAGTTCTGCTAACATTCCTTTAACAAGGTCAGTTTGAATAAGATATTCATATTCATCGTATGAAGAATACAACATTGGTCCTACAAGTGCATTAAAATCTGCTACATAGTCTCCTAAATAAGAAGGGTCTTCTGCAGAAATAAAATTAGCTCCTAATGCAACTTGTTCTACACCATCTTTATATGTAGCAAGTTGACCTTGTGGAAAATGCTGAATTTCGATTGCTCCATTTGTGCGTTCCAAAATATTATCGCATACAATTTGCAATGACTTTGTTAATTGCTCATTTGGTGCAAATACATGTGATAATCTTAAGACTAGTTTATAGTCTTCTGCGCTTTCTTTTCCACCGCCTGCAAAAACAAGCCCGGTAGCCAAAATACAAGCTAAAAGTATCAATACTATTTTTTTCATAAAAGCTCCTTACTACTGTTCTACCCTGTAAAACCGAATTTGTCAAGGTTTATATACATGTTTAGAAGTGCAAAAAAAACAGGCAAGGTTTCCCCTGCCTGTCTCAATTAGCACTAGTTTTTAGTAACTAGTTATTATTTTAAGCGACCTTCAAGTGCTTCTAACTCAGCCATAAGTTCTTT
>CAYJNB010000155.1:0-5242 GCA_964371205.1 uncultured Treponemataceae bacterium | reverse complement strand
TGGAGATACAGGAGGGGGTGCGGTAATTTCAAATGGTACATCAAGTGTTATGCTAGAATAATTAGTATTTTCAGCAACACTAGCAACAAGGAAGTAGGATCCTTCAGTTGTAGGTTTATTAGTAGATGCAACTCCCCCTACTGGTTTATATTCAAATACTACAGTTCCAAAATCCGCCTCGCCTTCTGGATCAGATGGTGTCTCACCTTCTTCCCAGCCAGCAATACTTGGCTGAATTTTCCAGTTGTTTGTTGCTTGTTTTATTTCCCATTGCAATTGAATATCAGCAGTTGAATTATCATCTTCCCACACGCTATTATCTTTGTCTTTTAAAGCAACTGTTATAGTATATGTTTTAGCTTGCGTACCAGAAGTTTCGCCACTTAATTCCATTGTATTTGAATCAAATCCATCAGGAGTATATGTTTGCACTTCAGCATTGTAGGTTAGCTTTGTTGTTGCTGTCGGTTTTGTTACCTTTCCTTGTTCATTCCATTTAGCATAAAATGTTTTATTACCTGTAGATCCTTCAGGAATTGAACTAACACTATTTCCATCAAAAGTAGATGTTGTATACCAACCTCCAAAAGTAAAACCTGCTTTACTTGGAGATTTTAAAACAATTATTGGTGAGTCATTTGTATATTTTGAAGGATTATCTGGATTATTAATCCCAGAATTAAGAACATAAATAATATCATATTCTACATCATCATCTTCATCTTCTACTACAATATCTTTTAGATTAGAAATAGAGAGAACATTCTCGCCTGCAACTATTTGTTTTGACTCAGATCTTCCAAAAAGTATTTTATCTTCATTTACAATAAATACTTGAGCATATATGTCCATACCAACAATTGGAATTTTTTCAAAAGAAATTACGGCTGTGTTATTATATATTGGCTCAATTTTTGAAATAATAACCTGATCGTTGGTTGAATCAATTAGCTCAACAGCTAAAGTATTATCATCGTCTAAGCCTAGTGGAATTGAAAATAAAGATAAATTTTCTTGCTTTACTGTATTAAGATTAGAAATTTTGAACGAAATGCTAGCAGAGTTATCTATCTTCCATAAATTCTCACATGAACAAAATAAAAGAATTGTTAAAAAAAATAAACTGATTTTTGACTTCATAAAACCTCAAATTTGATTGCATACTATATCATGTATAATTTTAATTGTCAATTTTATGACTTAAAAATAATACTTGACTTTTTCTGTATATTTATACATATTTATAGAATAATCCTTGGACAATGGAGTTCATAGTGAAAGAAAGACAAAGCCGTTTAAATGCTATTAGAAAATTAATTAAGTCGCAAAGAATTGAATCACAAGAAGACTTGCTTGGCTATTTAATTAAGGAAGGGTATGATGTAACACAGGCTACCCTCTCGCGTGATTTAAAATTTTTAAAAGTTGGTAAACTCTCTGATGGTCAAACTGGTTATGTTTACATCCTTCCAGGAGAAGATGAGTTAAAGGGTAATGAACTCATATATGCGCAAGATTTTGTGCGTGGATATATTTCTATTGATTTTTCAGGAAACATTGTAGTAATAAAAACATACTCAGGTCATGCAGATGTTGTTTCTGGAGCTTTAGATGCGCTTGATTTGCCAGAAGTTTTAGGCACAATTTCTGGAAATGATAACTGTGTCTTTGCCTGTCTACGAGAAGGCGTATCACAGGATGTTTTTTTAGATTCATTAAGAGAAAAAATACCACAACTAGACATTTAAGGTGTATAATAACTACAACAATTCAAACAACAGTAACTTTAAGTTTACCCTTAAAGTGTATGAGGAGCTAAGATGAACTACGAAAACCTTGACACCCTTGATTCTTTTAAAAGATTGTTATCTTTAAAAGGGCAAGTCAATATTCAAACTGAACTAACAGCCGATAGAGTAAAAAAATACTCAATCCCGATGGCAGAAGAATTAACATTCAATTATGCTGCAAAACAAGTTAACGATCAAATTTTAACAATTTTACAAAATTTATCTGACGAAGCAGAATTAACCGAAAAATATGCAGCAGTATATAATGGAGATTTTATAAATACCGGAGAGAACCGCCGTGTCTTACACCATTTAATGAGAGGTCAGTTAGGAACTGATGTGGTTCACGAGAACAAAAATTTGCGTCATTTTTATGAATCACAACGGTCAGCTATTGCAGAATTTGCAAATACTATCCACTCAGAAAAAAAGTTTACAACAGTTGTGCAAATTGGTATTGGAGGTTCTGATTTAGGTCCTCGAGCAATGTATTTAGCTCTAGAACAATGGGCACGTAAGAATAGCTGTTTAAAAATGAATGCAAAATTCATTTCTAATGTTGACCCAGATGATGGTGGAGCTGTTTTATCGAATCTAAAATTATCAGAAACGCTTTTTATCTTAGTTTCTAAAAGTGGCACAACACAAGAAACTCTTGCAAACGAATTGTTTGTAAAGCAAGCCCTAACAAATGCCGGACTTGACGCCTCTAAACAAATGATTGCTGTTACAAGCGAGACAAGCCCTTTAGCTAATAACCCTGCATATTTAGCATCATTCTATATTGATGACTTTATTGGTGGTCGCTACTCATCAAGTTCTGCTGTTGGAGGTGTTGTTCTTTCTTTGGCATTTGGCCCAGTTATTTTTGCAGAATTTTTAGCTGGAATGCATGAGGCCGACCTCAGTGCTAAAAATCCTGACATAAAGATGAATCCTTCTCTTATGGATGCCTTGATAGGCGTTTATGAGAGAAATGTACAAGAGTACCCTACAACAGCTATTCTACCATACAGTCAAGCGTTAAGTCGTTTCCCTGCTCACTTGCAACAGGCGGATATGGAATCAAATGGAAAACATGTTAATCGAGATGGCAAGCCACTTTCCTATGCGACTGGTCCAATTATTTTTGGAGAACCTGGAACAAATGGACAGCATTCGTTCTACCAATTATTGCATCAAGGAACAGACATTATACCATTGCAATTTATTGGCTTTAATGATAGTCAACTTAATGAAGATGTAATTGTCGATAATTCAACTAGCCAAAAGAAACTTTGTGCAAATTTAGTTGCACAAATTGTTGCCTTTGCATGTGGTAAAAAAGACGAGAACACAAATAAGAATTTTCCTGGAGGCCGCCCTTCTAGCCTAATTTACGGTAAAGAGTTAAATCCTAAAACACTCGGAGCCCTTCTAGCTCACTTTGAGAATAAAATCATGTTCCAAGGATTTGTATGGAATGTAAATAGTTTTGATCAAGAAGGAGTTCAGCTTGGAAAGCTTCTTGCAAATAAGGTCTTAAAAGGAGACACAGACGGAGCTCTAAAAGAGTACTCATCTATATTTGGTATTTAATAATTTTATTAAATGATTGAACTCGCAAGAAGTCTTGCGAGTTTTTTTATGTGCTTTACTTTTTTTACTTACCTAACGTTAGGTAAGTATTTAATCAGTAAAAAACCATGTAATAAATGTACGCCATGCTTTTTTTAGTTCAAATTTTTGTTCAGAATATATAATTGAATCTTCGAGGCCATTTATAAATATATGTATCATTTCCATTGCAATTTTAGAGTCAAGATTTGCTCTGATAGCACCTATTTCCTTTCCATGCGAAATAGTTCGATAGATATCATGTTGAAACTTTGTATCACTATCCACTAGCTTATGATTAACAGACTCTAACCTAGTGGACTGAATATGAACTTCAGATGTAAACTTTGCTAAATACAAATTTTGCTCATATAAATCAACTTGAATATAACCATATTCAATTATTTTTTTCTTAAATGCAGAAATATCGGTTTCAGATAAATATGTTTCTAAGGAAGCTCCATTATCTATTAAGTAGGCATTAATGGTATCTAAAAAAATCTCTTCTTTATTCTTAAAGTGATAGTATACAGATGGTTTTTTTATTCCCAGCTCTTTACTTATCTGTCCAATTGAAGCTTTTTCGTAACCTTTTTCAGAAATCAGCTTAAACATTGTCTGTACAATTTTATGTTTTGTATCGCTCAAAAAATACTCCTTTAATATTTATATCTTTCTTTGTTATTTTTATAAAAATATATACTTAAAAATAATGAGAATAATTCGGCTATTGGTACAGCTAACCAGACTCCAAGAATTCCTAAAAACTTAGGAAGTAAAAGTAATGCTGTTACAATTAATACTAATGATCTTACTACCGAAAGAATACCAGAAACAGTTCCATTGGATAGAGCAGTAAAGCCAGCCGACGTGAGGATATTGAGTCCCATAAAAATGTATGCAATCGAGTAGATTTTAAATCCAAAAACAGTTAAGTCAAATGTACTACTTTGCCTCGAAATAAAAATACTAACTGCAAACTCAGCAAATATAAAGGATAGTATAATTGTTATTACTGAGGCAGAAATAATAAACACAGTACTTATATTAATAATTTTTTTTAGTTGTTTATGATTTTGCTCACCATATTTAAAGCTTATTACAGGAGAAATACCTAGAGTAAAACCGTAATACATAGCAGTTTGAAACATAGCTACGTAGAGAATTACAGTAATCGCAGCTACGCCACTTTCTCCTGCTAGTTTTAGTAACGTCATATTAAAGATAAAGGTAGTTATTGATAGTGATAGATTCCCAATCAGTTCACTTAATCCATTATACATACATAATAGTAATTCTTTAAACAGAAATGCAGGTTTTGTAAAACGGAGAAAACTCTTTTTTCTAAAAGAGAAATATAAAACACCAAAAATGCCAGGAAGAGCAAACCCAATACCAGTAGCAAAAGCTGCGCCTGCAACACCCATATCAAAGAGTACAATAAAAATATAATCCAAGATGATATTAGATATGCCGCCGACAAAGCATGCGTAGAGTCCAATTTTTGGTTTACCTGCAGAAACAAAAAAATACTGTGTATAAATCTGTAAAAAAAGCATGGGTGCAAAAGGTGCTAATGTGAGAAAGTAATCTTTTGCATAGGGATATAAAATATCACTAGTTCCAACAAATTCTAGCAAAGCATCATAAGTTGTAATAGCATACAAACTAAATAGTAGTCCGACTATAGTACTAACAATATAAAGAAACGTAAAAAACTGCCTAGCTTTTTTATTATTGTTCTCACCCATTAATTTTCCTATAACTGCACTCGCACCGCTAGCAAACATAAGTCCTATAGCAAGAACAAAAGCATAAAGAGGAAAAACAATATTTACTGCTGATAGTGCATGTTC
>CAYJNB010000154.1:0-5256 GCA_964371205.1 uncultured Treponemataceae bacterium | reverse complement strand
CGGTATATTTTGTTTGCAATGCTTCTTGATGATCCATTGCTTCAAAAATATCTTCGGTAAAATCAACCGGTAATTGGGTTGAGTTTGTATAGTACGGATTTACTTCTCCCGAAGTAATAATATCCGGATATTGTTTAACATCGTGTTGCGCAAGACGATAAGAGGTGCTTTCTGCTGGAGTTGCCTCTAAGTTGAACAGTTCTCCTGTTTGCTCTTGGTAGTCTGCTAAACGTTGTCTCATGTGCACAAGTACTTTTTCTGCAAATGCTTTTCCTTTTGGGTCTACTATGTCTACACCAAGGAAGTTAAGCAAGCATTCGTTCATACCACACACACCAATTGTATTAAAGTGATTATCTAGTTTAGACAAATAGCGGCGAGTGTAGGGGAAAAGCCCTGCATCAAGTAATCTTTGAATAACCTTACGCTTTGTGCTTAAACTTTCTTTTGCAATATCACATAAGTAATCGAGGCGTGCAAAAAATTGTTGTTCAGTTTTAACAAGGTACCCAATTTGTGGCAAGTTAATAGTTACAACACCCAAAGAACCTGTAAACTCGTCTGAACCAAAAAGTCCACCACCACGTTTTCTAAGTTCACGTTTATCGAGCTGAAGACGACAGCACATAGAGCGTACATCTTCTGGATTAAGGTCTGAGTTTACAAAGTTTTGAAAGTATGGAGTTCCATATTTTGCAGTCATCTCAAATAAGAGTTTTGCATTATCACTGTCCCATACAAAATCTTTTGTAATATTATATGTTGGAATAGGGTATTGGAATCCACGGCTTGCCGCATCTCCCTCTATCATCAATTCAATAAAAACCTTATTGATTATATCCATTTCTTTTTGACAATCGCCATAGGTAAAGTCCATTTCTTTACCGCCAACAACAGCCTTTTTATCGCGCAAGTCGTGTGGTACAGTCCAGTCAAGGGTAATATTAGTAAATGGTGCTTGAGAACCCCATCGAGAAGGTGTATTTACACCGTAGATAAAACCTTGAATACACTGACGTACTTCTTTTTCTTTTAAGTTATCCTTACGTACGAATGGTGCCAAGTATGTATCAAATGAGCTAAACGCTTGAGCTCCAGCCCATTCGTTTTGCATAATACCTAAAAAGTTTACAATTTGCTGAATGAGCGTAGAAAGATGCTTTGCAGGAGTAGAAGTAATCTTATCTGGAACTCCACCTAAACCTTCTGCAATTAATTGGCGAATTGACCAACCCGCACAGTAGCCAGAAAACATAGAAAGATCATGAATATGGAAAGCTGCTGTTTTATGAGCTTCTGCAACTTCTGGTGAATAAATATTTTTAAGCCAATAATTGGCAGTAATTGTTCCTGAGTTATGAAGAATAAGTCCGCCAAGAGAAAAGTTTACATTTGCATTTTCGTTTACACGCCAGTCTGACTGCTCAAGATATCCGTCCATAGTTTTATCTATGTCGAGCATTAAACTTTTTGTATCGCGAATTGCTTCGTGGTGAGCGCGATATAAAATGTATGCCTTTGCAACAGCAACGGCTTTTTGTTCAATAAGTACTGTTTCTACAAGGTCTTGAATTTCTTCGATTGCTGGAATTGAATTTTCGTGTCGTAAAGACATAAATTCTTTTAACTTTAATTCTACTTGCTGAGAAAGTTTTTCTGCACGTTTTTCGTCACTCTTTTTTTCTACGGCTTCGATTGCTTTATTTATAGCTGCAGTAATTTTTGAGCTATCGTAGGCTTCGATTTCGCCAGAGCGTTTTGCAACGTGTTTTAAAATTGATGAAGATGGTTTATTCTCTTTTGAGTCTAAAAAATCTTTCCAGTTTGAAACAGAACTCTGTTCGCTCACTTCTTTCCTCCCAGTTTATGCACTTCTGCTATAAACTCATCTAAATTTTCAAAATGTCTATATACCGATGCAAAACGAATATAGGCTACCTTATCAAGTTGATTTAATTTATCTAAAACTAAATCTCCTAAATCAGAGGTTGGAATCTCGTGATTCGTTCTTCCTCTAATAACGGCTTGGTCTGCAATATCATTTATTGCACTTTCAATTGTTGTAGAAGATACAGGGCGTTTTTCCAATGCGCGTGTTATGCCTTTTTCGAGACGTTGTCTGTCGAAAGGCTGGCGTCTTCCATCGCGTTTTACAACCATAAAAGGTTTTTCTTCTATTGTCTCGTAGCTGGTAAAGCGATAGCTGCACGACTCACACTCGCGTCGGCGTCGGATGCTTTCTCCTCCTGCAATTGTTCGAGACTCAATTACTTTGTCATCAAAACTTCCACAATATGGACAACGCATATGTAATTCCCACCTATATTATCGGTAACAATCAAAACTATATATAGCGTTTTTGACTGTTTTTGTAGTTTATATCACACTATATATAAAGTCAATATTAATAATGGGAAAATGTAATAAAAAATAAAAGATTATTCTTCGTCAAAACAATAGAGCGCAAGTGTGGGCCGTAAAAAGCGCACGAGAGTTGTACTAATTAGTATTTTAATACTGTCTTCGCGAAAAAAAGGAAAAATTCTAATATAGGCTGCTTCTATATAACTCACGTCTTCTGTTGTTTGTAGCCATAGGATTGCGAAAATATACATGGCTAGATATGCAATAATAAAACCTGCAATAATGCGTATAATTGGTATATTTTTATTTGGTACAGGTTTTTTTAGGTAGAGTCCAACAGCTAAAGAGCCAATAAACTGTGCCGTTACTATTACTCCAGAAGTACTAAATAAATAGTCCATACCAGAATAACCACCTTGAAACACTGGTAAGCCCAGACCACCAAGCAGCAAAAAAATACCAACAGCAGCACTTCCTTGAGCTGGCCCTAGTAAAGCACCTGCTAAAACAGAGAAAAGTACTTGAAAGTTAAAGGGAGTTCCTTGCCCAAATGGAATAGATATAAAAGAAGAAGAAGCAATTAATAGGGCAAAGCCTGCAACACAGAGTGAGCGTATATTTTTTTTTGAATTTGTTCTTACTTCCATTGTTCTTTTTTGTCCTTACGTAATTGTATTGCAACTAATATAAAACTACCATAAAGCAGAACATAAATTAACCATTGTCCATATCGATAAAATACGGTTTCTTCTCTTTCGTAAACAGGAACTTCTGTTAGTATTGAAGCTTCTGCAAATAAGGGAAGGTCAGTTGTAATGGTACCAACAGGATTTGTAACAGTGGTATATCCCGATTGCGTTGCTCGTACAAGTGTTGTTCTAAACTCGATAGCTCTCAAAGAGGCCATTACATAGTGCTGATATTCTGCAGATTTTGTTTTAGACCACGAATCATTTGTTATATTTATAAAAACTTCGCTTCCGGCTTCTACTAAAGCTCTACACACACCAGGAAATGCATCTTCGTAGCAAATAGGTGCCGAAACGGCAACAGATTCGCCGGTTTGCAAGGGTACGTTAAAAAGGGTAAATTCGGTACCTTGTGTCCACCCATCAGAGAAATTTACCAATGTTTTCATAATTTTTTGAACAATGGGGCTATCTGCGTAGGGAATTATTTCTGCAAAGGGTACTAACTGCATTTTTGCATAGGTATCTATTAGATTTGCATTTTTATCAAAGTACAGGGCAGAGTTATAAAAACGATTTTTTCCTTGTTCTTGTTTTAGCACTGGCCCTCCAATTATAAAGGGGGTTTGTGTAGCACGGATAAAAGGAAGAAGAGGCATATCGTCTGGATATGTTGCATACTTAGGATAGTTATGTGGCATTACGCTTGAGAGAACAGATTCAGGCCAAACTACTAAATCTGGTTTTGTATCTGAGGAATGTATAGCTTGTGCAGTTAGCTGAACGGACTTTTTAATAGATGTTTCGTCGCTACCGAGCTCCCACGAGTCTGTGTTTTGCTGTACGAGAACTGTTTGAATAATCTTTATAGGATTTCTTGTTTTAGTATACTGATACGCACCGTATATGCCTGTAATTAATAACAATGTCATACAAAATGACGCTACTTGAATGTAGGTACTTGTATAGGCATTTTTGTTGTATGTAGTTTTTTTCGCATAGGTTGGGTAGAGCAGTAAACCTTCTGCAATAACTGCAGAAAATAATGCTAATAGAAAACTAATACCAAAGCTACCGCTAATATCTGCTATTTGTATTAGTAATGGCATTGTAAACGAACTCATTAAAAGTGTACCCCACGGATAAGCCAAAAAGCCTGTGGACTTGGTGTACTCCCATAAAACCCATACTGCACAAAAAATAAAAACTCGATACAGTGCATCAAACCCATCCGTTTTGTGCAAAAGAGCTCTCGCTTTTCGTTGCGAATAAAAAAAGCCTACGTGCATGAGCTGTCCGAACATATATCCCCATACAAAATAGGCTAAAGCAGAGGCCCCCAGTGTAAATATGGCAAAGCCCTTAAAATTTGCGAGCCAATAACTGGAGAGAAGATGGGTGCACCCAATCTGTAATGAGCATAATAGTCCCGAAAAGCGAGCAGAAGTGGCATTTGCTACTGCCATATAAAGTGGAATAAGGGCTATAAACCCTAAAAAAGGTGAACCAAAAAATAGAAATTCGTTCGGAAGTGCTGTTGCGAATATAAAAGCAGAAAAAATTGCATAAAAAACTTGTTTTTTTCGTCTCATTGGGTTATCATTTTAACAGATTTTATTCTATAAATACAAGAGTAAAGGCGGTTTTTTGTAGTGATTATTGAAAAGATAATAGAAACTCATCAAGAAGAATTTGATTCTCCGCCCGAACTTATTGTGAGCGTTCCTTGTCCCTTTTATCTAATAGGAGAGCATTCGTGGTACTTTAAAGATAAAACTGTATCTGTGTCTACGACTATTCCAATTTATTTAGCTGTTTCGTATAGAGACGATCTGATTGTACGTTGCTCCTTTGTCCAAGCAAAAGAAAAAAAACGAATACAACTACATTCACTTAAATATCGCCGAGAGGATAGATGGGCAAATGCAATAAAAGCTACTCTTGCAGGGTTTATAGAAAATGGGCTTGAAAGTAACGGCTTAAATATTTCTATTCAGTCCGATATCCTTCCTTCAACGGGATTAGCGGTAAAGGCTGCTTTAAAGGTTGGTACTGCACTGCTTTTACGTGAACTGTACATGCCCTCGCTTAGAAAAGAAAAACTATTAGATTATATTCGTCAAGGTGATTCTGTGTATTACAACAGCATAAAACACTTAGCTGCTGTGTATACAGCCTTGTATGCCCAAAAAAATACTTGCAT
>CAYJNB010000153.1:2532-5265 GCA_964371205.1 uncultured Treponemataceae bacterium | reverse complement strand
TGTTTTTCTGTGACTACTTGAACATGCGAGCCTTTAAAACGTTTTTCAATTGTTTTTGCAAAATGCTCTATGTTTTCTATGCGCTCTTGCATTCCCTGTGTATCAAAGTCACGAAGGTAGAGCACTACACATGCCTTTTCTAAGTTGCCTTCGATACTCATTGGAGCATAAAACCCTTGGTAGCCATCGGTTGCCTCTGGGCTTTCTGTTTGAGGTAAGAAACTTACAAAATTAGAGGCCATAGTAACTGCATTCACCATATCTGGACGCGCAGTACCTGTATGCTTTGGGATTCCAGTAAAGTGGATTGTTGCTTTGTACGCATTAAAACATTCAGACTCAATTTCTCCAGCTTCTGAACCATCGAGTGTATAACATATCTTTGACTGCAACAAGTGAAGAGGAACAGTATCCATACCATGTCCTGTTTCTTCATCTGGAGAAAAAAGAATTTCTATTTGCCCATGTTCCGTTTTTTCGTTTAACAGATGTTCAACTGCGGTTATAATTTCTGCAATACCAGCCTTGTCATCTGCTCCAAGGAGGGTTGTACCATCAGAGGTAATAATTGTATCGCCATCTTTTTCTTTAATTAGAGGCTTTACATCCTTTCCGCTTACGCCAGGAACGGTATCCATATGTGAACAAAATGCTATTGAAGGTGCATCCATACAGTTTTTAGTTGCAGGAATTTGTGCATATACATAAGCACTTTCTGTTACTTTTACTTCTTTTATGCCCATGCTTTTTAACTCTGTTGCTAATTGTTTTGCAAAATCTCTTTGTGTTTCTGTAGAAGGACTAATGCCCTTATCTGCATTCTCTTGATTACTCATTGTATCAATTTTAACGTATCGTAAAAATCGCTCTAAGAGATTTGATTGTAGTGTTTCCATATCTATAAGATACCTGTTTTTGGAGATTTGAGCAAGCCTGAGTTAAAATTACAGAAAGTAGTTTATAGTACTGAAGATAGAAACTTAATTAAGAAAAAAAATTGTTTTTCTTGACAGTAGCTAAGTGATGCTTTATGCTTAATTTATTATAGTATTAAGGACGTAAAAATGATTTTAGATAGTTTTTCCCTTAAGGGAAAGGTTGCAATTGTTACTGGTTGTAATGCAGGCCTTGGTCAAGCGATGGCTATAGCACTTGCAGAGGCTGGCGCAGATATTTTTGGTGTATACAATAGTGGTCCAAAGGAAACGCCAAAACTAATTGAAGCAACTGGTAGAAAGTTTGTTGGGTTTCAGGCAAATTTGACGGATGTTTCATGTGCTCAAAAAATAGCAGATGCAGTTATTGAATCATATGGTAAGGTAGATATTCTCGTTAATAATGCGGGGACAATTCGCCGCGAGGATTCGGAGAATTTTAGCTTACAAGACTGGGATGATGTTATGAATATTAATTTGCGTACATTGTTCTTTTTAACACAAGCGGTTGCAAAACATTTTATTGCACAAAAAAGCGGCAAGATTATAAACATAGCTTCTATGCTGTCTTTCCAAGGTGGGATTCGAGTTCCGTCTTATACAGCTTCTAAGAGCGGCTTAAAAGGTTTAACAATGCTTATGGCAAATGAATGGGCAAAATATGGTATAAATGCAAATGCTATCGCACCAGGTTATATGGCTACAAATAATACGACAGCCTTGCGAGCTGATGAAAAGCGCAATGCAGATATTTTGGCCCGTATACCTGCAGGACGTTGGGGAGACTCAGAAGATATGCAAGGAGCGGTTGTATTCTTAGCTTCTAAGGCTTCTGATTATGTTAATGGGTTTACTATGGCTGTTGATGGTGGTTGGCTCGCACGCTAGCGAACCGTTTTTTTCTGTATTTGGAGCTGCTTGTTAGGTAGTTATCCGATTACGTTGTAGCCTTGCTCGTTGATGCATGAAGAGAGCGTCTCAACTGTTACGCTTTCTTCGTGTTCAATAGCAACTGTTTTTTCTGCAAGATTCACTTCTACTGATTTTACCCCTGCAATTTCTGCCACAGTAGTTTTTACGCGGTTTTCGCAGTGTTGGCAAGACATTCCTTCAACTTTTAAAATTGTTTTCATTGTATTTTCCTTTTT
Organism: uncultured Treponemataceae bacterium; assembly: GCA_964371205.1. Classification (GTDB taxonomy): domain Bacteria; phylum Spirochaetota; class Spirochaetia; order Treponematales; family Treponemataceae; genus CAYJNB01. The sequence continues at coordinate 3,182 of CAYJNB010000153.1, read as the reverse complement.
TTTATTTGATTTTATTTCTTTAATAGTAGTCTGTTTTTTGCTTGTTTGCAAGGGAATTATTTTAAGACGCAAAGCATTTAATAACACCGAAACAGAGCTAAGCGACATTGCAGCTGCAGCAAACATCGGATTTAATAGAGGTCCGCCGAATGCATAAAAAAGACCTGCTGCAAGAGGAATGCCTGCTGTATTATAGCCAAATGCCCAAAAGAGGTTTTGCTTAATGTTACGCAAAGTGTTTTTTGATAGCTGCATTGCGATTGGTACATCCATAAGGGAATTGTGCATAAGAACTATATTTGCTGATTCGATTGCAACATCTGTTCCAGAACCTACTGCTATACCCACGTCTGCTTGTGCAAGAGCGGGAGCATCGTTAATGCCATCTCCTACCATAGCAATTTTTTTCCCTTCTTTTTGCAGTTGTTGAATTACCTCGGCCTTGTTTTGTGGTAAAACCTCCGCAATTACTCGAGATATTCCTGCTTGTTTTGCAATAGCATCGGCAGTCTTTTTATTATCTCCTGTAAGCATAATTGTTTCGATACCCATATTTTGCAAGGTTTGTATAGCCTCGGCAGAATCAGTTTTGAGCGTGTCTGCAACTGCAATAATTCCAGCTAGTTTTCCATCAATTGCGATAAAAAGCG
>CAYJNB010000153.1:0-2432 GCA_964371205.1 uncultured Treponemataceae bacterium | reverse complement strand
CCTATGCCCGAAGCAACGAGGATTGCTGTTGGTGTTGCTAGGCCAAGTGCACAGGGGCACGCAATAACGAGTACTGAAATAAAAATTGAGAGTGAAAAGGGTAGCGTGTGTCCTGTAAGCATCCATGCACAAAAAGTAACACTTGCAATTATAAATACTGTTGGTACGAATACACCGGACACCTTGTCTGCAATTTGTGCTATTGGTGCCTTTGCCTCTTGTGCATCTTCTACAAGTTGAATTATATGAGCAAGGACGGTACCATTTCCGACCTGTGTAGCACTAATACGTAAAACGCCTGTAGTGTTAATTGTGCCTGCATAAACGCTATCTCCCTCTTTTTTTTCTACTGGCAAACTTTCACCTGTGAGCATGGATTCGTCTATTGTAGTTTCTCCAGATAGTACAAGGCCATCTACAGGGATTTTTGAGCCTGGTTTTACGAGTAAGATGTCTTCTATTTCTACTTCATCTATAGGAATCTCTGCCTCCATCTCTATACCTGTAGAAGGGTTTTTGCGCACAATAATAGCTGTTTTTGCAGAAAGAGACATAAGTTTTTTTATAGCCTCGCTTGTCTTTCCCTTTGAGATTGATTCAAGTGTTTTACCCAGTAGAATAAGAGTAATAATTGTTCCTGCTGATTCAAAGTAGAGATTGTGTACTGCGTGTAGATTTCCGTGTGCAATTTGAAAAACTGAGTAGAGACTATATACAACAGCAGCGCTTGTTCCCATGGCGATAAGGCTATCCATATTAGGAGAGCGAAGCCAGATTGCCCTAAATCCTACGTAATAAAATCTATAACCTGCAAAGAGAATTGGCAGAGTTAAAAATGCCTGAGTCAGTGCAAAAGCAAGGGGAGAATTCATTGGGTGAAAGAAACTGCTTTTAGAGACTTCTACAAAAGGAATCATATGTGCCATTGCAACAAAAAGGAGAGGGATAGTAAAAAAAGCAGAAATAATAAACTTACTTTTGAGCACACGTGTTGCCTTCTCTTTTGCAGCCTTATCGGCATCGTAATTGCGTTTTTCTTCTATGCGCTCCCATCCGTAGCCTGCTTTTTTTACCATTTCGCCAATGTTTTCAATTGATGTAAGTGATTCGTCGAAGTTTACCGACATGCGTTCGGTAGTTAAATTTACAGAAGCGGATTCAAGCCCTTCAATTTTTGACACAACTTTTTCGACACGTGCAGAGCAAGCAGCACAAGTCATTCCAGTAATCTTTATAGTTTCTTTCATTGTTAGAATATACTACCACTTCTTGTAAATTGCAATAACTGAATAAACGAACTAGCATAAATATATATAAATGTATATACTACGTTTCTATGGAAAAATCACATAAAGCACGGGGTGTTATACTCCTTTTAATAACCTCTTTTATTTGGGGAATAGCCTTTGTGGCACAGAGTGTTGGTATGGATCATGTTGAGCCGTTCACTTTTATTGCAGTACGCAATTATATTGCCTGTATGTTTTTAATTCCCTGTATTGCCTTTTTAGATAAAGTGCAGGGGTATAAACCATCAATTTGGGGAAGGGCTAAAACGTTTGAACAGCGGCGTACCCTGTTAGTAGGAAGTGTTATTATTGGTCTTCTTTTAACAGTAGCAGGAGGGTTACAGCAAGTTGGTATTCTATTTACTACAGTAGGAAAAACAGGTTTTATTACAACGCTCTATATAATTATTGTTCCTATTTTAGGATTATTTTTAGGCAAGCGCATCTCGTTTCAAGTGGGCATTGCAGTACTTCTAGCGGTTGTTGGAATGTATTTACTCTGTATCACTGAATCATTTACGCTTAATAGAGGAGACTTTATTGTCTTACTCTGTGCAATAGGCTTTTCGGTGCATATTCTTTTTATAGAAAAATTTGCTCCACGGACAGACAACGTACGGCTTGCCTGGATACAATTCTTTATATGCGCTGTAATTTCGACAGTAATAATGTTTATATTCGAAAAACCAACATGGCACAATATACGCTCAGCTGCAGTTCCCATTCTTTTTGCAGGCGTTTTATCGAGTGGTATAGGGTATACATTCCAGATACTTGGCCAAAAGTATTTATCTGCAACAGTTTCTTCTCTTATTTTTAGTGCGGAGAGCGTTTTTGCAGTTCTAGCTGGTTGGTTAATCTTGAGCGAAGTTATGACAATACGAGAAATTGCAGGTTGTACGATTATGCTTCTGGCAATCGTTTTAGCGCAGATTCCTTCAGTAAAAAGGTTAAAGCGGAAATACTAAGTGGAATAATTTGTATATTGGGTTGAAGGAAATTTTTTCTTTCAACCTTTTTTTTTATAAAGATATTCATAGGGTATTGACATTTTTTGAATTATGCTATATTTTATTAAAACGATTGGCAACAATCACGTGTCTCTTTCGTCTAGTGGTTAGGACACCGGGTTTTCATCCCGGC
>CAYJNB010000152.1:1513-5302 GCA_964371205.1 uncultured Treponemataceae bacterium | reverse complement strand
TATGAAAAAAAACCTTTTTTCTTCTGGAATAAAACTATCTCTTTTAACCATGATTTCTCGTATTTTTGGACTTATACGAGAGATAACAAAGGCCTCTTTTTTGGGAACAAGCGACCTTGCCGACGCCTTTGGAGTTGCCTTTTTAATACCCAACTTATGTAGAAGACTTTTTGCAGAAAACAGCATATCTGTTGCCTTTATTCCTACATTTCGCTCCTATATAGAAAAAAACACTAAACAAGAAACTCAAGTATTTTTAAACGCGGTTTGTACAGTTTCGAGCTTTTTTACAACGCTATTGGTACTAGTTGGGATGGTTTTTGCCCCATTTATTGTAAGCATATTTTTGCCTAGCTCAATGGGGAGTGCAACAAACGAAACTATTTTGTTAACACGCATAATGCTCCCCTATTTAGCTCTCATTTCTATAGCGGCGTTCTTTCAGGGAATACTCAATACCCTTAAAATATTTTCGCCGTCTGGCTTTACGCCAATTTTGTTCAACATCTGTGTAATTGGCGGAACCTACATTCTTTCGCACTATACAGCAAATCCTGCACGTGCAATGTCGATTGGCGTTGTAGTGGGTGGGGCTGCACAAATGCTTTTTCAAATACCATTTGTACTAAAAACTGGGTGGCGCGTATCGATTACCTTTATAGGCAAGGCACTTAAGAACGACGGCGTAAAAAGAGTTTTACGTTTAATTGGGCCAACTATAATAGGCATGGCAGCCTATCAAATAAATGAGGTAATTTCTACCGCTCTTGCCGGACACGCAGGAGTTGGAATGGTATCGAGCTTGCAGTACTCGTTGCGCTTGCAAGAGCTTTTTTTGGGCGTTTTTGCCGTTACCATTGGTACGGTAATCTTGCCCGACCTATCGGCATTTGCACAAAAAAACCAGTGGGAAGAGTTTAACAAAACATTTACACAAGCACTCTCGCTCATTGCACTCATTACCATACCAGTAACTTTTTATGCACTTTTAAACGCAGAAGAAATTATTGTGCTCATTTATAAATCAAATAATTTTAGCGACGAATCAGTACGTCTCACTACAAATGCTTTTTTCTTTCATATTGCAGGTTTATTTTTTATTGCACTTAACCGAGTAATTGCGCCAGCTTTTTACGCACAAGGAAACACTAAGTCGCCAACAATGGCAGGAATAATTGGATTTGCAGTTAATATTGCAGTTGCTACACTACTTGTAAGAAGTATGAAAGGTAGCGGTATTGCCCTTGCCCTGTCGCTATCGAGTCTTGCAAACACTATTGCCTTATTTGTGTACTTACAGCGCAAAACTCAAACCGATATTCTTGCAATGCTTAAGACAACTGCACTTTATGCGTTAAAACTCACTATACTTTCGCTTATAGCAATACTACCCCTCTACTTTTTTAGCGACAAGCTCTTTGCCTTTTTTGCTCATCAAAATAGAATTATTTCGCACGGGATTCCCATTGCTATTACTACTATTGTATATGGCATAATTGGAGTAACCCTTTTAGTGCTAACAAAAGATCCATTACTAAGAAAATTACAAAAACGTTATACATAATACTTTTGCATTTCGGCCTTGATTTGCTCGAGCGGCGGTTTTGCGTTGTAGTACTCAAATGCTTCGGTACAGAGGCGAATAGATTGCAGTAAGTTATTTATTTCGCCTTGCCAATTATAGGACATACCTACTTCAAGTGATTGCTCAATTGTATCAATATCGAGCATATCGAGAGCTTCTTCGAGTTTCTGTATTGTATCTTGTAAAACTTCTCCATTGCCTATGGGGTTACCCTGTGTACTCTGCTCTGTATTTACTTGCAAGGTTTCTTTAAGCTCGTCTAAAACCTGCTTATAACTTGCTATAAAATCGGCAGTATGAGAAGTAATAAATGGCATATCGTCGTCTATTGCTGCTTTTTCGAGGTTCTTTGCAAGTTCCGATAGTTCGTACGCGCCAATTGATGCAGAAGCGCTCTTAACGGCATGCACTTCGATTCTATAGGTTGTTATATCGAGTCTATTGAGCGCATCGGTAATTACACCTACCTTTTTTATTCCTTCGGAATAAAATGAGCGTAACACATCGAGGTAATCTTCTACATTCCCCCCAATAGCCTTTATTCCTCTTTCGGTATCTATGCCGGTAATACTAATAGACGGCGTTATTTTTTCTACGTAGTCGTATATTGGTGCTTGAAAAGTTACGAACTGAATTTTATCTGCCGGAATCCATTCAAGCAATATAGCATTGAGTTTATGCATTTCTATAGGTTTTGCTAAAAAGTCGTTCATGCCCTCTTTTACAAATAATTCTTTTGCACCCACAATTGCATTTGCAGTAAGCGCAATTATAGGCAGCTTTTGAAAATACTCGTCCCTTAGTTTTCGTATAGCAATAGTTGCATCAACCCCGTCCATTTCGGGCATCATATGATCCATAAAAACTAAATCGTACACATTATTTTTAACCATTTCTACGGCAATTTCGCCATTAGTTGCGGTATCTATTGCAAACTTATACGGAGCCATAAGACCCTTTGCAACTTTTAGATTCACTTGATTATCGTCTACCACAAGAACCTTAATATCTGGGGCAATAAAATGCTCTGTCTTTGTTCGAGCCTGCACAAAAAGATCGGTAGTACCAAATACGTTTGCTAATTGCAAGCAGCTAATAGGTAAATTTGCAGTAAGTGTATCGCGGTAAATAATAGTATCGCCCGGATCTATCATTAAAACAATTTCAAAATGAGCTTTTAGCTCTTCTTTTAAATTTTTAATCTTAGAAAAATGCACTGAAGGCGCAAACAAATAATCAAATTTTTGCTCGTATAAGAGGTTTAATAAATCGGATTGATTTGTGCAAATAGTACATTTTGAACCTACGTTTACAATAGACTCTTTAATAGAATCAGCATAGAGCTCTCGAGCCTCATACACAAGCACATTTTGCACAGCTGGAGTAGACACAATTGGCGTATATTCTGTGTAGGTTTGTGGAATAGTAACAGTAAACGTTGACCCCCTGCCAACTACACTCTCTACAGAAATAGTTCCATGCATCATATCGCACAGTTGCTTTGTAATGGCAAGCCCAAGCCCCGTACCTTCGATGTTGCGGTTTTTCTTTGTATCAAAGCGCTCGAATTGCAAAAACAACCTATCCAAATCTGCTTGTTTTATGCCCATTCCCGTATCGCTCACAGTAAATTGTAGCAGAGCCTTACCGTTTTCGTGAGTACACGTTGCATTAAAATGAATATGCCCTTCTCTAGTAAACTTAATTGCATTACTTAAGATGTTTAAAAGAATCTGTTTAATTCTAATCTCATCCCCTTTTAGCAAAGATGGTATAGAACTGTCTATAAAGGTAGTAAAAAGCACTTTTCTATTTTGCAGACGAATACGTGAGAGGCTGCTTACGTCGTTTAGTAACGAAGATATATAATAGTCTACTTCTATAATCTCTAGCTTGCCCGATTCTATTTTTGAGATATCGAGAATATCGTTAATAATAGACAACAGATTTTCGCTTGCATTTCTAATTTCGACCGCATACTCTTCGGCAGAGCGACCTAGGCTCTCTCTCAAAATAATTTCGGACATACCCAAAATGGCGTTCAGTGGCGTTCTAATCTCGTGGCTCATATTTGCTAAAAAGCTAGACTTTGCCTTACTACTTAAAATTGCCTCTTCGTGGGCTTGACGCAACTGCTCATCCATCTCGTATTTATGCCGCGCATTAGCAAAAAGACTTCCGCATATTTTGAGCATATTTTCTTG
>CAYJNB010000152.1:0-1413 GCA_964371205.1 uncultured Treponemataceae bacterium | reverse complement strand
AATTTCTTTTGTTCTATTTTCTATTTCGGCTTCGAGATGGGTTTGATGATGCTCAAGTTTCGAAAGTGTTTCTTCTAAGGTGCATTGCATTTTCTTTAAAGTGTCAATTTTAAAGTGCCCACCAATCATACGGGTAGGATTACCCTGCTCATCTCTTTTGACAATTTTACCGCTATCTCTCACCCAAATATAGTGCCCATCAGCATGCTTTAGACGAATATCAACAGAATACCTTGCAATTTTACCTGCAATGTAATCTTCAAGCTGTTTTAACGCAATAGGTACATCTTCAGCATTAATTCGCGACTCCCATTCTTCAAAAGAACCATTTGTATCCTCATGAGTATGCCCAAACATCTCTAAGTGCGAGTCACTATATGAAATATAATCTGTTTCGATATTCCAGTCCCAAGCACCAAATTCTGCAGCTTCTATAGCAAACTCTAAATGTTCAGTGCTTTCTCTCAGTTCTATTTCGGCGTTTTTTAAGGCGGTAATATCTTGCAAAACACCGCAAAGTAATAGAGGCTTACCGTCTTTATCGTACTCAGTAATTTTACCTTTATCATGACCCCAAATGACAGTACCATCTTTTTTAATCATACGAAATTTTGAATCATATAAATCTGTTTCGCCATTTAAATAGAGGTTAATATTTTTGTCTGCAATTTCTAAGTCTTCGGGCACAAGCATAGATTCCCAGGTAGAAACATTTGGGGCGAGCTCGCTCAAGTCGTAACCAACAATATTAGCCCACTCTTTACTGTATAACACATGGTCTGTTTGTAGGTTCCATATAAAAACACCAATGTTTGTTATTTCGATTGTTGTAAGTAATTGATCAAATGATATGCCGGCGTTTTGTTCGTTCTCCATAACAAATCCTTATTATGCACTCTCATATTCTTGGGCAATGCTTTTAAACTCATCAGACAGAGATAAAAACACATCGACCAAAACGGGGTCAAAATGGCTCCCGCTATCTTTTTTAATTATTTCTACCGCTTGCTCATGAGTTTTTGCCTCTTTGTATGGGCGTTTTGAAGTAATAGCATCGTATGCATCAACAAGGGCCATAATTCTGCCGCCAAGGGGAATCCCCTCGCCTTTTAGCCCAAACGGATAGCCAGACCCATCCCATCTTTCGTGGTGTGCAGAAGCAAACATTTGAGCTGCATCTAAAAAGGCTACCTCGGTCGCATTCCCCATTGCAGAGCGTAAAATATCGCTTCCGAAAGTGGTATGTTCTTTCATCTTTATAAACTCATCATCAGAGAGCTTACCCGGTTTTAAAAGAATCGTATCGGATATACAGATTTTACCCACATCGTGCATTTGAGAGGCGTGTGCATAAACATCTATATCTATTTCAGATAAGTCGTTTTTGTATATACCTTCGCTAAATATGCGTGT
>CAYJNB010000151.1:0-5383 GCA_964371205.1 uncultured Treponemataceae bacterium | reverse complement strand
TTAGAGAGCGTATTGACATTGCCCCAATTCCTAAGTTCTTAAAAGGAACACCGGTTATGTTTGTAGCTGCAGGTTTATTATCGATGGCATTCGGTGGATTTGCCGGACTTATCTAAGAGCGCACGACATCTAGGGAAGTTGCCACAAAACTGAAGTTTTGCGACAGCCCCTTGTCCTTTATATAATGGAGATTTTATGACTATTATTTTATATACGGTAATTGTTTCATTTACATTGGCCTTAATCTTAGGATTTTTGCTCGGCTTTTTTAAGAAAATATTTGCCGTTTATGTTGATCCACTTGAATCAAATATTCGAGAAGTACTGCCCGGTGCAAACTGTGGTGCGTGTGGATACCCTGGTTGCGATGGCTATGCAAAGGCTGTTGCAAATAAAAAAGCTCCGGTAGACGCTTGCTCTCCTGGAGGACCAGACGTTGCAAAAGCTCTTGGTGGCTTTATGGGCGTTGAAGCAACTGGTAAAAGCAATATTGCTGTATTAGCATGTAACGGTTGCAAAGACAAAGCTGTTTCTAAGGGAGACTATGTTGGTCTAAAAGATTGTAGAGCAGCAAAAATAGTTTCAAACGGCACAAAGGTTTGTATCTGGGGCTGTATGGGCTTTGGAAACTGTGTAACAGTATGTAAATTTGATGCAATTGAAATTGGAGAGGGAAATATACCGGTAATTAACAAAGAAAAATGCACCGGTTGTGGTATGTGTGTAAAAGCATGTCCGCAAAAAATTCTTTCTACTATTCCAGAAGACAGAAAAGGTGCATTTACTGTTTGCTCTAACCGCAACCAAAACAAACCTGCTATTACAAAATCTTGTAAGGTTGGTTGTTTTAAATGTGGAAAATGCGAAAGAGCCTGCCCTAAAAAAGCAATTGTGCTTACAAACGGTATTCCTGTTGTGGATTACAATTTGTGTGATTCTTGTGGCGACTGTGTAAATGGCTGCCCAGTAAAAGCACTCACCTTACTTTCATAGTCAAACTGAACGTATTTGCACTTTATAAAACGTCGGATTTTTTCCGACGTTTTTTTTTCTATATTGCACAAAGCAGTATTTTCAGTTTAGGTTACGAAATACTACTAAATATGTGTTGACTTATTTTTCAATTTATCCGATAATTAATGTGATATGAGTGATAATAAAAATGCAACACCTGCGCAATTAAGCTTTATTGATAAGATTTTGAACTTATTTACCAGTCAAGATCCCGAAGTTATTAAAAGAAAAAAACTCAAGCTGATTGCAAAAAACTTACATCAAACCCGATACAAATTTTATAAATTCTCTGGCGAAGAAGCTTTACCTACAATGGCAAAATACTTTTATGAAATGTACCGCGTTCTTGCACCGCTACAACTAGTATTACGTAATCAACAAAATCCACAACAGGTAAAAAGAGCAACAATCTCAAATTTTTATACAGATAGACAGCGAGAAATTGATGAGAGATTAACAGAGGAACACATTCTCGAAGCTGGACAAAAAGTGCAACCAGCTGAACTGTCTAAAATGATTAAGGATGATTTACAGGCTTTGTATGGAGATTTTACAAAAGACAAGGTAGACGAAATTGACGAAGCATATACCATGTTTATGCGATTTACAGCCTTTTGTAATTTTGACTTTTATTTTATGCTTAAAAAGTTTGATTCTAACCTACAAGAGCAAGTATTCTCTACACCACCAAGATTTGATGCAATACGAGCTGAATACATAAAAGAAGATTTAGCTGACTTTGCTGTTGTGGCTGCACCTATACTCCAGCCTACAAACTGGGCAAACGTATTTACCATTCTAAAACGCACCAAAGGAATTGAACCCCCTGCAGGCAATACATGGAATAAAATATTAAACAGAATTAATGACTTTTTTAATTCTTCTGCATTAGAAATGCTCCTACAACTGCTAAACTCAGACCCTTTCTATCAGTTAAAATACGATAGCAAAACTGAACATATAGTTGATGCACATTTAGAAAAAATACGCAATGACGCAGAGTCCCTTATTCGCAAAATTCAAAACGAAAAAGAAAACTCAAAAATTAACGACCTTTTAACACAATTATATGGCACCACAGCAGTTATTCGACTTAAAAATTATGTTGAACAACGTTCTGTTGATTTTGAACGTCGTTCTGTAGGTTCTTTTACGTATTTTAATCCACTAAGTTATTTAAAAGCTTTTTTACTCGATTATTTTAAGAAAGATATTAGAGAAATTTCTGACTTAGTATTGGTTCGTGGACAATGGTCCATTCAATCATCATCTACAACTATGTCGAACGCGTATCATGCGCTCCTAGAAATTTCTAATCAAATAACTGCTTTTGACGACTCTTTGGGAGAAGGTGGAGAAGTAGGTACAAAGTTTAAAACGCTCATACCACGCTCAGGAAGAGATAAAGAAGCTTCTCGAATATTAAGAGGATTAGTACGTACAGCAAACGAATCTGCAAAAGTCTTTTTAGTGGAAGCAGCAAATAATTTTGTTATTTATGCACGGCATTTAAAGCTCTTAATTGAAGATAAAGATAAAACACGCCCAGAATTACTTGCAAACTGGAAAGAACTTGATGCAGCATCTGATGATCCAATCCGAGACCTTTGTATTGCAGCATATAAAAAGATTTTCTTGTTCATTTCGCTCATGCAAATGTACTTAACTAAAGAAGAAGATTAAACTCCTTAGGAGAGCCTATGATTACCTATTGGCAACAAGAAAATAGTAAGCTCATCAAGCGCAAGAGCGAACAAGAGTTACTTCCAAATGAATACACTTGGTTGGATGCAAGTTCCGTTACTAGAGATGAGTTAAAAATACTGGAAGAAGATTATGGGATTCAAGAAGATCATATTATTGACATTTTAGACCAAGATGAATTATCCCGTATAGAAAAAACAGATGAATACACACTTATAATTTTACGCTTACCCATGTATTCGCAAGATACAGACATACACTATTTTACTGCTCCGCTTGGTATTGTCTTGCGAGAGAAAACTATTATTACCATTTGTTGGACAGAGTCTACAATTGTAAAAGGTTTATCTTCTATACGAACGCAAGATATTAATTTAGCAGACTTTCCTGCTTTTATAGTACAAATTTTAAGTCGCGCTGATAATATGTTTTTGCGCTACTTAAAAGAAATAAACAGGCGTTCTACGACCATTCAAAATGATTTACAACGTTCAATAAAAAACAAGGAGTTGATTTTACTTTTAAACTTAGAAAAATCTCTTGTGTTTTTTACAACTTCTTTAAAAAGCAACCAATTGCTACTTACAAAAATTTTGCGTACAAAGCTTATTTCTTTAGATGAAGAAGATCGAGAATGGCTTGAAGATGTAGAAATTGATAATAGGCAAGCTATAGAAATGGCAGATACATACAGCGATATTTTATCTGGCATGATGGATGCATTTGCATCGGTTATCTCAAATAACTTAAATATGATTATGAGAAAGCTAACGGTTATTTCTCTTATACTAATGATTCCTACACTCATAGTTAGTTTTTTTGGGATGAATATACCTCTACCATTCGAAAATTCTGGGTGGTTAGGAATAACTGTAGTAATCGCAGCATGCGTAATCTCATCGTTTTTTGCCCGAATTATGCTTGAACACTTACCTGAGCGCAAAAAAATACAAAAAAAACGCTCTTCTAGAAAGAATCGAAGCAGTGCTCAATCGAAAAAAATAAGTAAAGGATAGTATGTATACATCATCTTACGACGTACTTGTTGTAGGTGGGGGACATGCCGGAATAGAGGCAGCTCTTGCTACAGCTCGTATTGGTTTAAAAACAATGTTAGTAACTCAAACAATTGAGTCTATTGGTCGAATGTCCTGCAACCCATCTATTGGTGGAATTGCAAAAGGCAATATTGTACGAGAAATAGATGCTCTCGGTGGCGAAATGGGTAAACTTATCGATAAGTCAATGCTCCAATTTAGAATGCTCAACAAGAGCCGAGGCCCTGCAGTGCAGGCTCCCCGCTCGCAAGCAGACAAACTTTTATACGCTACTCTTGCACGCAAAACAGTTGAACAGCAAAAAAATCTCTATTTATTACAAGATACTGTAGTCGATTTACAAACAGAAGATATAGGTAACGAAAAAAAGAAATTACTAGCAGCCATTACCGAGCGGGGACGCACAATACCGGTCAAAGCAGCTGTGCTAACAACCGGGACCTTTATGGAAGGTAAAATATTTATAGGCGAGTTTGATGCTCCATGCGGTAGATTAGGAGAGGCAGCTGCAAACGGTCTTGGACCGGCATTGCGCCGCCTCGGCTTACAACTGGGAAGATTAAAAACGGGAACTCCACCGAGAGTCTTGAGCTCTTCAGTTGATTTTAGCCAAATGGAATTACAAGATGGCGATGAGACAGTTATCCCCTTCTCTTTTGATAATACTAGTGTGGATAGACCGCTATTACCCTGCCACCTCGTGTACACAAATGAAGAAACACATCGCATTATTCGCGAAAATATACACCGATCCCCACTTTTTAGTGGAAAAATCGAGGGAGTTGGACCACGCTACTGCCCATCTATTGAAGATAAAGTAATTCGCTTTGCAGATCGAGATAGACACCAGCTTTTTGTAGAACCAGAAGGTTTAGATACCGATGAGCTTTATATAAATGGATTTTCTTCTTCATTACCAGAAGAAGTTCAAGACGAGTTTTTGCGTACCTTACCAGGATTTAAAGATGCAATAATTACCCGTCCTGCATATGCAGTCGAATATGATTATATTGAGCCAACACAACTTCTTCCCTCGTTAGAAACAAAGTCAATAGAAGGACTTTTTACTGCAGGACAGATAAATGGTACCTCTGGTTATGAGGAAGCGGCCGGACAAGGTTTAGTTGCTGGCATAAATGCTGCAAATCGTATTTTAGGAAAAGAACCTCTTGTTTTAGGACGTAGCGAAGCATACATTGGCGTACTTATCGACGATTTAGTTACTTCGGGTACTAAAGAACCATACCGTATGTTTACTGCACGTGCCGAATATCGTTTAAAATTACGCCATGATACAGCTGACGAAAGATTAGTATGCAAGGGTTACGAAGCTGGCTTAAAAACAAGTGAGCAACTAGAAAAGGTGCATAAAAAAATTGCCCTAAAAAAAGAGATTATTGCTTATTTAAAAAAACAACCGCTTGCAGCCCAGATTATCTTTGCACCTCAAACAGAAACTGAAGAAGAAAATACACATACATTAGAAAACCCAGGATATCCAGAACAGATTTGGGAAGAAGCTATAATTGATTTTAAATATGAACATTATATTGCAAAACAAGATCAAAGAATCGAAAAACTAAAACGAATGGAAAAAACAAAGATAC
>CAYJNB010000150.1:0-5421 GCA_964371205.1 uncultured Treponemataceae bacterium | reverse complement strand
TTTTTTACCTGAGACGTGGAAGTAATTTATACCATAAAAAAGATTTTTATGCAAGTGAATTTTTTGGTTTTTGCTAAATTTCTTTATCTAAAAAAAATGCCAAGGAAGGTAGGACTCCCTTGGCATTACAGATTTTCACAACCTAACGTTAAAACTCTATAGCAATTTTCATAACCTTATCTCGCTCATCGCTTGCACACAAAAATGCTTCTTGCGTTTTTTCAAATGGAAATGTTTTAGTTATCATATCTTTAACATTGATAAGGCCATCAGAAACAGCTTTAATTGCAGTAGGGTACATATTAACATATCTAAAAACGCTAATCACATCTGCTTCTTTATCATTTGCTGCCATAAACCTAAAAGGCGTTTCACCATGAACATTACCAACCATAACAATTTTTCCACCGGGACGAACTAAATCAACAGTCATGCTTGCAGTTTTTGAATTCCCTGCAGCCTCTACAACTATATTCGCACCCAACCCATCTGTCAAGGAAAGAACTCTTTCAACTACATTTTCCTTACCAGCATTTATTAATGTTGTAGCCCCCATTTTTTTTGCAAACTCTAAACGCAAATCATGCAGGTCTACAACAATAATATCCTGTACACCCATTGCTTTAAGCGAAGCTATCGACATCAAACCAATGCAACCTGTCCCAAGCACCACAGCCTTCATCCCAAGGCTTGCACCACTTCTTTTTACCGCATGCATCCCAACACACAAAGGCTCCATAAGCGCACCTTCAATAGTATCCAGATTATCAGGAAGCGGGAAGACCATCTTTGCAGGATGCGACACATAGCGAGACAGAGCCCATCTAGTAAAAGGAGGTGCCGCCATAAAATCCATTTTCCTACAGAGATTATAATGACCCTCTAGACAATAACTACACACACCACAACCCGCACCAGGCTCTATAGCAACTTTATCACCGATCTTTAGGTTTACTACATTCTTACCTACTTTTTCTATAATACCACCACATTCATGCCCAAGCACAATAGGCAACTTTGGATTTTTAATCATCCCTCCAAAACTGGGATCTTCAAAAAAATGTGCATCCGAACCACAAATAGTTACATGCGATATTCTTACCAGCACATCATCATCGCCCACCAAGGGCATCTCTGATTCTCGGATATTTATTGTTCTAATGGCATCTAAATATGCAGTTTGATTTTTCATCATACCCTCACTTAAAAAACAAGCTACGCATTTGGCAGTACAATTATTTTACCACGCTGCCTATACGATGAGTCTGTAAATATCTCAATTGAATCTTCCAACTTAATCCTGTCAGTAATAATAGAGTCAACATCAAGCACTTTTGTTTCCATCATATCTATTACACGCTGAGTGCATAATGGATTCACAAACGAAGATGTTATTATCAATTCCTTTCTAAACACTTGTTCAAAAGGAAGAATAGTCATTTTTGTCCCACCGGAGGCAAGTCCAAAAAGCATAACAGTTGCGCCTTTTGATGCAATATCCACGGCCGAATGCATTGCATGCACATTACCAGAACATTCAATCACCTTATCTATAGAACGAACCGAACTTTTTTCTATTTTCTCAAGCGCATTTTCGCTCACAGGATCAATAGCAAGCACAGCACCCATCTTTAATGCCAACTCACGTTTTTGTTCATTCGGCTCAATAACAACAACCTTTGCGGCTCCCGAAAGATTAACCAAATGCATCATCGTCTGTCCTACGGATCCAAAACCAATAATAGCAACCGTATCACCGACTTGAATATTCGTCCTGTCAATACCATGCAAGCAACAAGCAACCATTTCAATCAACGCTGCGCTTTCGTAGCTTACAGAGTCAGGAATTTTATAAAGAATCTTTTTGTTCAGTATACTATATTGCGCAAAACCGCCATACATCATAACACCATACGCTTGAGGATTTAAACAATACTGTACTTTACCACATTTACACTGATGACACTCCCCGCAATACAAGTTCGGATCTATACAAACGCGATCTCCAGAGGCAAAGTCTTTAACATTACTCCCTACCGCCTCCACAATACCAGAATATTCGTGCCCAAGAATCATAGGAAGAACGCTATCTGTCGCCCCCCCTTCGCCTTCATATAAATGCAAGTCTGTCCCGCAAACACCGCAGGCCATTACCTTAATCATTACTTCATCTTCTTTTAAAGGTGGGAGCTCAAGTTCCTCAATTGATAACTTTCTCGCCTCTGTTAACAACAGTGCTTTCATACTTTTTACCTCCAAATTACTTATTTCCGATTTTACTTCTTTTTATATTAACCTTGTTAACCAATAATAAACCTCATTTTACACTTTGTCAAGTATTTTTTCCAAATATCAAATATTTTAACCAATTTTCATCTAATTATTCAGAGCACAATTGACATTTTTATAATATTTAGTTATTATTAATTAACGTTGTTAATTAATAATAACTAAGCAAGACATTTCTACACTTTTAGAAGGAGCAATTATGAAATTTGGTATTTATTATGCCTACTGGGAAAATGAATGGAGCGCAGATTATGCATACTATATAGACAAAGCAGCAAAATTAGGCTTTGACATATTAGAAATTGCAGCAACACCCATTGCACACTACAGTGATAACCAATTATCCGAATTACGAAAAAGAGCAGAAGATAAGGGTGTAATTCTTACTGTTGGTCACGGACCATCAGCAGATCAAGATGTTTCCTCAGCAGATGAGGCTGTACGAAAAAACGGGATAGCTTTTTTTACAGAACTTCTTCAAAAGCTTGAAAAATTGGGTGTCAAAAGCATTGGTGGAGCTCTTTACTCCTATTGGCCAATTGATTACTCAAAACCTATTGATAAAGTGGGAGACTGGGGCAGAGCTGTTGAAAGTGTTAAAATTTTAAGCAAAGTTGCAGGCGATTGCGGAGTTAACTACTGTTTAGAAGTACTTAATAGATTTGAAAACTATATACTAAACACAGCTGCAGAAGGTGTAGATTTTGTAAAACAAGTTGACCATCCAAACGCGAAAGTTATGCTTGATACTTTCCACATGAACATAGAAGAAGATTGTATTGGAAGTGCAATTAGAACTGCAGGAAAACATCTTGGTCATTTTCATACAGGAGAATGTAACAGGCGAGTACCTGGAAAAGGAAGAACACCTTGGAATGAAATTAGTCATGCCCTTGCAGATGTAAACTTTGATGGGCCTGTTGTTATGGAACCATTTGTAAAAATGGGCGGAAAGGTTGGTTTAGATATAAAGGTTTTCAGAGATCTCAGCAACAACGCAACAGAAGAACAACTTGACAAGGAAGCTAAGGAAGCCCTTGAGTTTTCTAGATATATACTTGACCCAACTAATAAGTAATTCGTACTTATAATTAAGGATAGGGCTGTCATTCATAATAGAAAATTCTATTTCGAATGACAGCTTTTTTTATCCTTGTGCACTAAAAAGAGTTTTATTTTTATCGTACAATTGTTTAAATATGTTATATGAATCGCTATATAAACTCTTGTTTTCTAGCTTAGGCTCTATAACCTTTTCACTCAATACAACAATTTTACTGCAAGCTTCTTCAAAGTTCTTATATACACCAGTAGCTATTGCAGCGGTAATTGCAGCACCCATACAGCCTTGCTCGCTAACAGTATTTGTATATATTTCGCAATCTAAAATATCAGCTTGCATCTGCAAGAAGACATCACTTTGAGCTCCACCGCCAGAAGCAATTATTTTTCCATATTCAACACCCACAGACTCCATAATCTCTAGCGATTGCTTCAAAGAAAATACTATCCCTTCCATTGCAGAACGTATCATATGAGAATTGTCATGTTTAAGTGATAAACCAAAGAAAATACCTCGCGCATTTGGGTTATTATACGGAGTACGCTCTCCGCTCAAATAAGGTAAAAAAACCAGACCTTCACTTCCTGGAGGCGCGGATTGTGCTTTTTCATCCATAGCTTTATAGTTATCAATACTGAGTATTTGATTTTTTAACCACTTAAGCGCAACACCACCACTCAATTGCGCCCCCAAAAAAAGCCACCTATCTTTTGCGGCATGACAAAAGGTGTTAGTCCTAAACTTACTATCATAAACTGCAGTATCTGTGGCTGTTAGTATCTGAGCCGAGGTTCCAATATTAACGCCTAGCAGGCCTGGACTTACAATTCCATTACCAACGCTAACAATCAATGCATCCCCTCCTCCAAACGCTACAGCAATACCTTTTTTTAATCCAGTAGCTTGAGAGCATTCAGAGGTAATACCTCCGGCTATTTCTGCAGAATATGAAACCTTTGGAAATATACTGCGAGGTATATTTAATGCATCAATAAAATCCCAGGCCCACTCTCGCTTTGAAATATCAAAAATAGCACTACCTGAGGCATCAGATACATCTGTTCCAAATTCTTTGCACATCTTAAAGCGAATATAATCTTTTGGAAACATAACACAGTTTACACGAGCAAACACATCAGGCTCATTTTCTCTGAGCCACAACAATGATGACAATAAAAAACCGGTACTCACTGCATTACCTATAGTATTTTTATACCGATCTGCATTGATTGTTTCATAAATATATTCTATTTGTTTTTCAGTCCGTTGATCAGCCCAAATTATAGCATTCCTAAGTGGAATACCTTTTTCATCAACTGCAATTAACCCATGCATTTGCCCTGAAAAACTAACACCTTCAACTGCAGAGGCTTCACCAGGAAACAATCTTACAAGTTCTTGTAATGTTTCTACTGTCTTTTCCCATAAAACATCCATGTCCTGTTCTGCAAAGGATACTTTTAGCTTTATAATGTCATAACCTCTGTAAGCAGTACCAATAACTGCCCCCGCTTCACTCATTAATAAAGATTTTACTCCTGATGTTCCTAGATCTATCCCTATAAAATATTTCATACATATTCCTTTTAAACAGTTTTAATATGACTATAAAAAAAATGCCCCAACAAGCAACTGCCTGCCAGGACATCTTCATTATGCAGTTAAAATTATTTTCGATTTCTTTGCAAACAGTCAAAACCTACTGCTAGAGCCAAAACAACACCCATTACAACGTCTTGAACGTATGAATCGATATTTGCTAGCACCATACCGTTTTGTAAAACACCAATAATAAAGGTACCTGCAATAACACCAGACATCTTACCAAAACCACCACTTACAGAAACACCACCAAGAACAACACAGGTTATAACGTCAAACTCAAAACCTAGCCCTGCATTAGCAATACCAGAGCTTGTTCTTGACAACATAACGATACCTGCAAGCCCAGCAAAAAAACCTGAAATAGCAAATACTAAAAACTTTGTTTTAGAAACACTAATACCAGAAAGTTCTGCCGCTTCTTTATTTCCTCCAACAGCATAGAAATAACGACCAAAATATGTTTT
>CAYJNB010000149.1:0-5421 GCA_964371205.1 uncultured Treponemataceae bacterium | reverse complement strand
ATACAGTATAAAATACCACGATATGTAAGAATCGTCAAGCGGTATGAATTAGGGGAGGCAAACTTATCTATTCTCCTTTAATATTCATCCACCCCAACTACCCGATTATCCTGTGTCCCCTGAAGATACCGTGTTGTTATCATTATAGTAAGAAGAATTATCTCGATGATAATAGCCACCACCATAGCCACTACCACCGTAACCTCCACCACCTCCGGCACTAGTAGAGCCATTGTAAGTACCACCATTACCACCCTTACCACCATTACCACCCTTTGCGGTATTGTTATTTATCTGAGAATCTGTTTTAGTAAAATTACCTCCAGCATATGTACACACACCGCCTCCATATGCTGCACCACCGGCACCACCGGTACCTCCGCCACCAGCATTACCACCACTTGAACCACCTTTATCACCACCTCCGCCACCAGAGCCGCCCATTCCACCTATTGCGAAGTTACCTGTTATAGAGGCAGTGCTTTCAATAGTTATAACACTATTATCTGCATATACACCGCCTCCATAAGCAATACCGCCTGTACCTCCAGTACCGCCTGTACCACCATTCTTATTAAAAACTGTGGCATATCCATATGATCCTCCACCACCAGTGCCACCATTTCCTCCAGTAGCGGTATTATTTGTTATTGTTGCAGAATCTTTTATAATTAAAATTCCACTGTGCACAGAAACTCCTGCTCCATGAGCAAATCCACCCTGTGTACCTTGTTTTCCCTGCTCAGCATTATTTTCGTGAGCTCTACCGGTTACACCACCATTGCCACCAGTTACCTTATTACCCTGTATCTTTGAGTTATTTCTCATAATTAAGGTAGCATCTTCCATCAATACTCCTCCTCCCCCTGCAGTAGCACCAGGCGTAGCATTACCATAATAAAAATCAGGCTCATCAATGCCATTAGAAGCCTTTACATTACCACCGGTTAACTGTACGGTATCCATAAGAGTTACTTCAGTACTTAAACCACTTATATACATAACACGTTTAGTTGCAGTTCCTTTTATTATTCCGTCTCCTTGAATTACTATAGTACCACTCGTAATGGCTACAGCACTACCAGGATCAGTGCTATCACCAATAATATCTCCGGTGGTTACTATGAGTCCAAATGCGTCTCCTATACCATTAACTGCAGACTGAATACTCTTATTTTCATCAACTATATATTTTTTTGCATAGTACCCTTTGCCGTCGTCCGGGTTGTAGTAAAAACCGGTATTTGCTTCAGTAGAAGAAAACACATTTTCTATATCATCTCTAGTAGGGGCATAATTTTGACCTATAATTGCGATAGTATTATTTTGAATATTTGAACCTGTAATACTAATGTTTGAACCGGCAAGGCTGCCTGTAACTTGTATTGGGTTAGTATCAGCGTTATAAGTAATATTTCCACCTGTATTACTATGAATAAATACTTCGCCTTTTAGCTTAATGGCAGAAGAATAGTTATAGATACCACCACCATTAGCAGCCGTATTATTGGTAATTGTTCCCCCGTCTATGGTAAGGTTACCACTAGTAACAAGTACACCGCCTCCATTTCCGGTGGTTTTACCACCGGTGAGCTTTAGGTTAGAGCCAAGAGTAACAGATGTACTTGAGCCACTTATGTTAAGTACACGCTTACCTCCATTATTAGCATTAATAGTTGCCATTGTACCTGAACTAGGTCCTTGTAACGTAATATTGCGAACTTTACCATCCCCATTAATTTCTACCATGCTATGGCTGGATGAGTTTGTACCGTGATTAGTAATGTTTCCATTTATGATAATTGTAGTTGCTCCTGTAGCGTTATAGGCATTAAGAACGTCTACCGCTCTTTGAACTGAGGCAAAAGCATTTACTGAAGTTATACCTGCATTATCATCATTACCATGTTCGCTTACATAGTAGGTTGTTTTAGAAGGAATACTACCATTAGGTATGATAAATGTTACCTCTTTTTTTTGACTACCGTCTATATCAAATACGTAGTTACCAGCTGTATTAAAAATAAGCTTTACTCCTACTGCCTCTTCTCCACTAGTAACAGTAACGTGAGAGCTATTGGTAGTATCTCGTGTTACATTAGCAGGCATAACAGCACCGTTAAAAGCCATATTTAGTCCAACTACAATTGAGGATGCCCTTTGTACGATATCGTCATAAACAAAACTTGCACTTTCACTACGATTAACAAAATTTTCAATGATAAATGATGGGAAACCTGCATTTCCTGTAGCTGCATCTACATTAACTGTAGTAATATTGCCACTTACTAATTGTTTTACCGTAAAGCGTATCGATATTTCCTTTATTCTGGTATTGCCTTCAAATATATAGTTATCATTTGCAGAAAGTGTTGCAGTAAAAGCTTGTGAGCCAAGAGCAAGGATATCTGAGCCGGAAGGAGAAATCTCTATGGTGGTATTTTCTATACTTATTACTTTTTTGAGTTCGTCTGCAACTGTTTTGCTAGTTATAGATTTATTTGGCTCTATAACAATGGTTGACAAGCTTTCTGCACCGCTAAAGGTACCGTTCGAGAGAGCCCATGTTCCGCTCGCTGTGGCATTTGCAAGAGTTGGTTTTATTGCTGTATCGACAATATCACTGTCTGCAATTGTCTTAACCAATGTAAAGGGTATCTCTATTTCGATTGAGCCTTCGTTATCGGTAAACAAGTAACCCGAATTTGCAGTCAATGTTGCGGTAAATACTGTATCACCCACCGGCATATCGCTCGCTGTTGGAGTAGTCATTGCAATACTAAAATTATCGCCTACAATTGCATTTTTGACTGCATTTGCAATATCAACATAACTTGAGCTACTATTTTCACTTAACGTAACCTTCGCATCAGCACTATCAAACAAAGCATCTTTTATACTCCATGTGCCAGTAAAGGCTCCATCTATAGAACTATTATCTGGAGCACGCATACCGATAGTGTTTATATCAATAATTTCAATATTACCAAAATCTGCCGTACTTTCTACAGGTATAGATATCTCCACTTCTGAAACATTTCCACTTGCTGGGGTAAATATATAGCCTTCTTTTGCCACTAGGACGAGCGTTATTCTTCCTGTCTTAACATTATACCCATTACGCACAAGTGTTATTCTCTCTTGTGGAAGCTCAGCCCCCTCAGGCAATTTTAATGCTAAAGCATTAGTAAGTGCACTTTTGATACTATCTTGTTGCTTATCTGCTAAGAGTAAATCATCGTCATGGAAATAAATCCATACTGGATTTGGCGAAACCATAAAGCTCTCTGATATTGTAAACGCTCCAAATTCTGCAGTGCCGCTTTCTTTTTCTATCTTGTCTGTTGAAATACCTGTCCAGTTAATTTTTGTGTACGAACCAAAACTTCCACCGAGATTAATAGATACCACCTTAGTAGTTTCGATAGATTCTTGATTAAAGGTATAGCCGTTAGTTGCCTTAAGCGTAATATCTACCCGTAAGTCTTCAAAAAGCACATTAATGTCAGAAATTTCTATTGGTTCAACCGCATGCATAGAGCTAGTTATTTTTCCAGTAAAGGCTTTTACTAGCGCATTTTCTAAGGCCTCAATTTTTTCGTCTAATACTGTATCAGCATCAGCAAAGCTAATTTGTACCGGAGAAGGACTTACATTAAAAGTACTGTCTATTGTAACTTGACTAAAACCAGCTTGACCGGCTTCTTCAACTGAATTATTAGATATTACCTGACTCCAAGTTACTTTTTTATGTGTGCTATAATAAAGATTGCCGTTGTTAATAAAGAGACTACCTGTATTACTTGTATCTAGTTCAAAATTGCTTACAGTAAAGTTTGCACCACTATTTGATATTAGGTGTGTATTATTTACCGTGTTTGTTGGCAACTTTATTGTTATTGCAGATGAAGGTTTTTCTGTTGCACTCACCAATACATTAGTTGATTTATACTCAAGATTTTCGATACTAGCTCCAGAGAGTGTCACATTTGCACCATTAGAAACAAAGAGATTTGTTATATCTATATCATCTACTAATGTTATATTTGAGGCGTTTTGTTCAATACTTAATTCTCGTATTGAATTACTAGCAAGGCTTTCATAACCTTGAATACGTATATTATGAGCCTTAGCACTTGTAGGTACAATTGTTCCGTTTCCAACATCACCACTTACAAAAATTGTATACACTTGACTAGAATCATTATTTGCAAGAATGGTATCTATTGCCTTTTGAAGTGTCTTATATGGGTTATTTTGTGATGCTGTACCATCTTGATCACTACCTTTGGTTTCAGATACATAAAATTGTGTTTTTATTAACCCAACTGTGTTAACGGTGGTTGTTTCGCTAGATAAGCCTCTGCTATCTATAAAACGTATACTTGCGCTTGGATTATCTTTAGTTGGAATATCCGTAACATAATATACAGTATTATCTGTGTGGATATATAATTGCCCAATATTATCTACAAGATCTATATCTTTATTTTGTTTGACCGCATTTTCATCAGTTGTTAAATCTCCAGATAGCGTAAAACTGCCATCCGTGTAATCAACATTTATTGGATAATTCTGTCCGTTAACAGAAATAGTACGAATATCGCTATCTTTTGTCTTTCTAATATTAGTCGAAGACAGATCAAAAGCCAATATCCATGTTAATAAATCTTCGTGTTTTAAAAATGCAGCAGAACTAGGTTTTGTAGGAGGAGAGTTTACTATTAGGTTATAAGAAAACGAATCGAATTCACGGGTTGTTCCATCGTTTGTTTCAAGATGTATAGTTGCAGAAATATCTCCATAGTCTGCATTATTATCGAGTTGTGTTATAAAATCTTCTGTAAGTGTCATAACAACACTATCGTAAGTATCTTGGGTAAGCGTATAATCAGTATTATAAAGAGGTACGGTGTCTCCAATTGGTTTATTTTTCCAGTCTACCTCAAAATCAAGTGTATAATGTTGGGGATTTCGCATAAGAAACGTAATTTTTCTCGCTGATCCACCTTGAATATGAGAGACACTATTTATTTCTGGATAATTCGAGTCTAATTCGTAATGCCCGATTCCGGCCGAATTAGAATAATACTCTAAGTAGCTAACTAAGTCAGCATCCCACAAATCACACGAGGCAAACAATAAGATGAGAGAAGATATAATTATATAAAGCTTTTTCATTACAACACAATTCCATATTCAAATAAAAAAATAAACAAATATTAAAAAACAATACTATGAGTATAGTAACGTGTTTCAATGGCCTTTGCAAGAGGCAATAAAAAACCGATCTTCTAGTTATTAGAAAATCGGTTAAAATTACAATTCGAAAAGAATCTTAAGCTTTTTCAAAAGAATCTTTGCCTACACCACATAATGGGCATACCCAGTCGGCAGGAATATCTGCAAATGCAGTTCCTG
>CAYJNB010000148.1:0-5445 GCA_964371205.1 uncultured Treponemataceae bacterium | reverse complement strand
AACTCTACCTTGTAGAACGAAAAATTTATGTTCACAATATGAGTATAAAAGAAGCCCTCCGCTCCATAATTCATTCAGAAATATAGGAAAAATCTCATAGAACCTTATATTTATTTTAATAATATGTTACACTCCGTGCTATGCTATGCTTAATACTAATTACTTTAAAAGGGCTTTCTGGTGAATAATTCTTTTCAAAAGTTTCACTCCCATCCTGTTTTTACTCTTTTACTTTGCGCTCTTCTATGGAGTACTAGCGGAATATTAATCAAATTGGTAACTTGGAATGCTTTTGCCATTTCTTCGGTGCGCAGTCTTATAGCTGTTATAATAATTTGTTTATTTACCCGCCGTTTTCCAAAGAAAATAACCCTAGATATGATTATAACCGGAATTGTATATTCTGCAACAATGATTCTTTTTGTATTTGCAAACCAGCATACTACTGCTGCAAATGCAATATTGCTACAGTATACAAATCCTGTTTTTGTTATATTAATGGCTCATTTTGTTTTAGGCGAAAAAGCCCGATGGTTTGATTTTATTGCTATAATTGGTGTTTTTGGTGGTATGATTCTCTTTTTTATAGATGATGTACATCTATCTGTTAATATAGGTAACGTGTTGGGGCTTGCTTCTGGTGTAACATTTGCTGCAACTACAGTGTTTTTACGAAAACAACGTAATAATAATCCAACTGATTCATTTATTGTAGCTCATGGAATAACTTTTCTCGTAGGTATACCATTTATTTTTACTGCGGGAGTTCCTTCTACTACAAGTGTTATTGGGTTAGTTCTTCTTGGTGTTTTTCATGTTGGAATCCCTTCTATTCTATATTCAATAGGCGTTTCTTATGTAACAGCGCTAAGTACCGTTCTTATAACTATGATAGAACCTATAATGAATCCTATTTGGGTTGCTCTTATGTATGGAGAAATCCCTTCGGAAAATACTATTCTAGGCGGTTCTGTTATTCTATTTTTTATTTTTTTACGTGCTATGTTACAAAATAAGCTTAAAAGGAGATCTTAATGTTTACAGATACTGTGCTTGCCAAGGCACATAGACACCCCGTATTAGCAGTAGTGTTAACGGCGTGTTTTTGGAGCAGTGGCGGAGTATTGATAAAATTAATAAATTGGCACCCCATTGCTATTGCAGGTACCCGTAGTATAATTGCTGTTCTTCTGATTTGCACTGTTACACGTAGAATACCAAAAAAAATGAGTTTCGATATTATTTTTACAGCAATAATGAATGCCGCAACTATGATTTTATATGTTGTAGCCGTCAAACTTACCTCTGCGGCAAATGCAATACTCTTACAATACACGAGTCCTATTTTTATAATTATTTTATCGCACTATATTTTGAATGAAAAAGCCCGATGGTTTGATTTTTTTGCAGTAATAGGTGTGCTCTGTGGAATGTTTATATTCTTTTTAGAAGATCTTGATTTTTCCGCTAATTTAGGAAATGTTCTGGCTCTTGTGTCTGCTTTAACTGCTGCCTGTATGACTGTTTTTTTACGTCGACAAAAAGATAGTAATCCTTCTGATTCTTTTGTAGTGGCACATTTAATTACCTTTATTATTGGATTACCATTTATTATTACCTCACCAATTCCTTCGTTAATGAGCATAGGTGGGTTATTTTTACTTGGAACACTTCAGCAAGGTATACCATCTGTTTTATATGCTATTGGTATTACCCATATTTCGGCCTTGAGTGCTATTTTAATTGCAATGATAGAACCTCTTATTGCTCCAATATGGGTTGCCGTTTTATACGGGGAGATACCATCCATATATACGATAGTTGGGGGGGCAATTATTTTAGTGTTTATTTCTTTACGCGCGGTACTAAGAAATAGGGCAATAAAAAAAGGAATGATGGCTATATAAAAATAGGTCATTGACAAATTAGACAACTATTTGCTATGTTTAAAAGCATTGGAGAATATATATGAACTTTAAAAAAGTAGGAATTATTGGTGCTGGTGCATGGGGAACCGCTATTGCCCACGCTCTTGCATCAGATGGAAATTTTGTACAAATGTGGGCACTTGAACAAGATGTTGCCGACGATATAAATAATAAAAATGTAAATACACGATACTTGCCCGAATTTACTCTATCAAAAAATGTAACAGCATCTACAGATATAAAGCAAGTAGCTGCAGATAAAGAGTTTCTTATACTGGCCAGTCCATCACTCTTTTTAGCCTCAACAGTGCAACAGATTATTGATGTACCTACAGTTGCAGATGGTTCAACTTGTATAGGTGTTCTTACAAAAGGCTTTGTACCTTCTAATGATGGTCCTAAGTTAATTTTAGAAACACTAGAAAGCGTTTTGCCCGAATCATACAAAAAATCACTAGTATATATTTCTGGTCCAAGCCATGCAGAAGAAGTTGCTATTGGTAAATTAACAGGTCTTATAGCAGCAAGTGAATCTCCAAAAAACTCAATTAAGTTTAGAGAGCTACTCAATGTACGCGGACTACTAGTCTTTTCGAGTTTTGATGTTATTGGTGTTCAAATTTGTGCTGCTGCAAAGAATGTTGTTGCTGTTGTATTTGGTTGTCTCGATGCTATTGCAGAACACTCAGATTTCTTTGGAGATAATGCAGAATCGCTTATTCTTGCAGCTGGACTCAACGAAATACAAATGCTAGGAACATCCCTTGGTGCTACTCATCCAGAGACTTTTACATCTATAGCAGGTGTAGGTGATCTTGATGTAACTTGCCGGAGTAAGTTTGGGCGCAATCGTCGTTTTGGTCGTGAGATAATTACAAAAGATCTTTTAAAGGGTTTTAGCTCATTAGATGATTTAATTAGTCGAATAAAAGAAATTGGCTATTTACCAGAAGGCGTTGTAGCGTGTAAATACATTAATGAGTTAACAGCAAAATATTCTATAAAGCTTCCTATTTGTACAGGTTTATATCGCATTTTAAATCGTGAGATTGAACCTTTAGATTTTTTAAAGGAAGTATTGGGTTAAATTATGTTAGAAAAAATCACAAATACCTTTAGCGATGTAGTGCGTAATGTTACCGGTAAAGCATCAATTTCTGAAAAAAACATTGAAGATGCCGTTGAGCAAATAAAACTTGCCCTTTTAGAGGCTGATGTTAATGTTCGTGTTGTACGACGCTTTGTAAATAGCACTATTGAAGAGGCAAAGGGAGAAGCTGTACTTCGTTCTGTAAACCCAGGGCAGCAATTTGTTAAAATTGTGCACGATAGAATCGTAAAACTTCTTGGAGACGAAAAACAAGATCTTCATTTAAAAGGACCCGATACACAATCAGTAATTTTATTCCTTGGTTTGCAAGGGTCTGGTAAAACGACTTCTGCTGCAAAATTAGCTGCACGCTTACAAAAAGAAGGACGAAAACCTCTTTTAGTAGCTTGTGATTTAGTACGCCCTGCCGCTATTGAGCAGCTTTCTGTAATGGGAGATCGTGTAGGTGTTCCAGTATATAAAGAAGATTCAAAAGACGCAGTTAAGATAGCAAAAAATGCCATTCAGTATGCTAAGAAAAATGCCCTAAATACAGTAATTGTAGATACCGCTGGGCGTTTACAAGTTGACGAAGTAATGATGGACGAAATAGAGCGAGTAAAAAAGGCTCTTAGTCCTGACGAAACAATTTTAGTTGCAGATGCCATGACAGGACAAAGTGCTGTTGATGTTGCAAAAGCATTTGATGAGAAGCTCGGACTAAGTGGTGTAATTCTTACAAAGTTTGACTCAGATGCACGTGGTGGTGCAGCTCTCTCTCTTAAATCAATAACAGGTAAACCTATTTTGTTTATAGGTACCGGTGAAAAAGTTGAAGATTTTGAGCCGTTTTTTCCAGATAGACTTGCCGGTCGTATTTTGGGTATGGGTGATATTGTTTCCCTTGTTGAAAAAGCACAAGAGACAATAGATGAAAAAGAAGCAGAACAATTGCAACGTAAAATGGCTAGTGAGACATTTACACTGCAAGATATGCTTGATCAATTACAAAGAGCAAAAAAAATGGGACCAATGCAGTCTCTTATAGATATGATGCCAGGACTGGCAGGACAAGTAAGTGAAGAAGACTTACAAACAGAAGGTTTAAAATATCAAGAGGCTATAATTCAGTCTATGACAAAAAAAGAGCGTGCTAATCACCTTATTATTGGTCCTAGTCGGCGTAAGCGTATTGCACGTGGCTCTGGTACTTCTGTTGCAGAGGTTAATCGTCTAATAAAGCAGTTTGAAAAAACACGACTTATGATGAAAAAAATGACTAAGAATAAAGGTATGCAAGCTAAACTTATGCAACAATTTGGTGGTATGTAATAAAAAAAGAAGTTTTCATTTGAAAACTTCTTTTTTTTTATGCTTACACAAAGGTTTGTTTGAGCTCTCCAAGGCCTTCAATTTTGCTCACTACAACATCGCCTTTTTGTAGGTATACCGGTGGCTTACGTCCTTGTCCGACTCCTTCAGGTGTTCCGGTAAAAATCAAATCTCCAGGCAGTAATTCAACAGCTTGTGAAAGTCTATGAATAAGTTCTGGAATATCAAACACCATGTTGTCTGTATTAGAAGACTGAACACTCTCGCCATTTTTGTATGATTCTATTTTAAGAGCATTTGGGTTCTCTATTTCGTCGGAAGTAGTTAGCCATGGACCAATGGGTGCAAAATTTTCGTACGACTTAGCTAGTGAGAATTGTGCTGGATTACAGGCAAATTGTACCAACCGTTCAGAGATATCTTGTCCTATCATATAGCCAGCAATAAATTTATGAGCATCTTTTTTTTCTATCCTACGTCCTTTTTGGGCAACCCCGTTTATGAGTGGGTGCTTAATTACAACAACTAATTCAACTTCCCAGTCTGTAGCTTCTCCTGGAATTTTTACTTCACAATAAGGAGGTGCGATTGCAGAAGAAAATTTTGTAAAAACAGAAGGAGTAGTAGGTAGATCAAGACCAACCTCTTTGGCATGATTGATATAGTTCATACCGATGGCAAAAATTTGCCGTGGCATTAGTATTGGTGCTTCAAGTTTTTCTTGAGCTACTTGTTCAAATATGCAAAGCTCTCCCTTTGTAATAAAATTGTTGTACCAAAGCATAAACTCATCCCAACGCTCTACAATTGCTTTTACACAACCAAATAATCCATTGCTTGATTTTGTAATATTCATACCAACTAGTGGCTTGCCTGCCTCTTCTTTTATTAAATAAGCTGCATTTTTATATTTTGCTAATTTCATAGTTCTAGAATAATACAGAAATGCCTTAATGTCTAGAAAAAAAATGCACTTTTATTAAAAAAAAATCTAAAAATATAATACTATGTATTGACATTTTTTTTGAAGCACTATATACTAATTAACATCTTGCCGCTGTAGCTCAGTCGGTAGAGCAATGGACTGAAAATCCA